>JACCTF010000246.1 GCA_013812565.1 Pyrinomonadaceae bacterium
GAGTTCTTCACAGCCTACACGCCTTACCAACCGGAAATTTCACAGGGCACGTTGCAAGCCATCTTTGAATTCCAAACCATGGTTTGCCAGTTGACCGGCATGGATGTCGCCAACGCCTCGATGTACGACGCTTCGACGGCGCTCGCTGAAGCTTTGTTGATGGCCGAGCGGGTTACGCATCGTAGACGGGTGGTTGTTTCCGGGTCTGTTCATCCCGAGTATTTACAAGTTGCAGAAACTTATGTGCGGCATGCGGGCATCGATCTTCATTACGCACACTATGATAATCACTCGGGGCGGACGACACTCGATGGAGCAGACGCGCTTGATGAGCAGACAGCCGCGCTCGTCATTCAGTCACCAAACTTCTTCGGCTCGATTGAGGATGTAAGAGAGTTTGCTGATCGCGCCCACGCTGTCGGCGCATTGCTCATCGTCGCGGTTTCCGAGAGCATCTCGCTCGGCCTGCTGCAACCTCCCGGCGCGTCGGGTGCTGATATTGTCATCGCTGAAGGACAATCCTTCGGCGTGCCCCTCGCTTTTGGTGGACCATATGTCGGCATGTTTGCGACCAGAGAGAAGTACGCGCGTCAACTGCCGGGCCGACTCGTTGGCGTTGCCGCAGACAAGCAGGGACGTCGCGGATTTGTGCTGACGCTTGCGACACGCGAGCAGCACATTCGGCGTGAGAAGGCCACGTCGAACATTTGCACTAACCAAGGTTTGATCGCGCTTGCGGCGACCATCTACATGGCGACGATGGGACGGCGGGGCTTGCGTGAGACGGCCGTTCAATGCGCACAGAAGGCTGCCTATGCCGCCCGCTCAATCGCCGGCATTGATGGCTTCTCGCTTCCCTACTCCGGGCCACGATTCAACGAATTTGTGGTGCGTGCGCCAATCGCCGCCCGTGGGTTACTACAGCGTCTTGCCGGGGAGCGAAACATCACGGGAGGTTTAGCGCTTGACCGCTATTTCCCCGACCGACCGAACGATCTTCTGGTCTGTGTCACTGAGACAAACTCGCGCAGCGACATCAACAAGCTGGTTGATGGACTTGCATTCTTGACACAGGGAACAATCAAGCCCGAAGTCAAATCCGAAGAAGAAAACAGATTAAGCTACGCATGAAATCACACACCACGCAGACCACTAAAGCCACCCCGCACGTCACACAAAACGAAGGGTTGATTTTTGAAGGCTCACGAGCGGGCCGCGTCGGCTACCGTCTACCGGCGCTCGACGTTGAGGAACAACCGCTTAACGAAATCATCCCCGCAGAGTTTCTTCGCGATGATGACCTGGAAGGCTTGCCGGAAGTCAGCGAAGTCGATGTCGTCCGCCACTTCACGCGTATCTCGACATGGAACTACTCGGTTGATCTCGGCATGTATCCGCTTGGTTCATGCACCATGAAGTACAACTCGCGCTTGAACGAGCGTGTCGCGCGCATCCCTGGTTTTGCCAACCTGCATCCGCTCGCGCCGGAAGAAGACGCTCAGGGAGCGCTCGCTGTTATCTACGAATTGCAACAGTATCTAGCCGAGATTACAGGACTATCCGGCGTCACTTTGCAACCGGCGGCCGGTGCCCACGGCGAGATGACCGGCGTGATGTTGATTCGCGCTTTCCTCGATTCGCGTGACGGCGCACACGGCGACGGAGCGCCCCGTCGCGGCGTAATGCTGATTCCTGATTCAGCTCATGGAACCAATCCCGCGTCAGCCAATTTGTCAGGCTTTACCGTCAAGACTATTCGTTCAACGGCTGAAGGCTTCACCGATCTTGAACACTTGCGCGAACTCTGCGCCGGAAACGATGTTGCCGGATTGATGCTGACTAACCCCAACACGGTCGGGCTTTTTGAGAAGAACATCCACGAGATCTGCCAAATCGTGCACGAGGCGGGTGGGCTCGTTTATATGGACGGCGCGAACATGAATGCGCTGGTCGGCGTAGCTCGCCCCGGCGACATGGGTGTCGATGTCATTCACCTTAATCTGCACAAAACTTTTTCGACCCCGCATGGCGGCGGCGGCCCTGGTTCCGGCCCATGCTGCTGTACCAAAGAACTGGAACCATATCTTCCAACGCCGCGTGTTGTGCGTGAAGAGGACAAGTTCCGTTTAGACTTCAACTGTCCGCATTCAATCGGTCGCGTCAAAGCCTTCTATGGCAACTTCGGGATGATGGTGCGCGCGCTAGCCTACATACTTACGCACGGTCCTGACGGTTTGCGCGAAGCTACCGAAGCGGCGGTGCTCAATGCGCGTTACATCGCGCACGCCCTCGCAGCCGATTACGACAAGCCGTTTGACGCGCCGCCGATGCACGAAGTGGTTTTCACAGACAAGCGTCAATCGCGCCATGGCGTCCACACGCTCGACATCGCCAAGCGCTTGATCGATTACGGATTTCACCCGATGACGATCTACTTTCCGTTGATCGTGCAAGGCGCGATGCTGATTGAACCGACTGAATCTGTCGGCCGTCAAGAGATGGATCAGTTTATTGAGGCGATGCGTTCGATTGCGCGCGAAGCAACGGAAGACCCGGAGACGGTCTTGAACGCTCCGCACACGACGCGCATCGGACGCCTTGATGAAGCGGCAGCGGCGCGCCGCCCGGTTTTGCGTTGGCGGCCTGCTGAAGAAGCCAGCGCAGCGTAAAACTCCAGGCATATAAAATTGAAGAAGCGAGTTCCGAGATGCTGTAACGTCTCGGAACTCGCTTCTTCGCATGCCGCTTGTATCGGGCCGCAGCTTCAGTCTAAATCAAGCGGGTTTCGATAAGGTTTATCTTTGTCCTTCTCCGCTATTTTTACTGCCTCGCGGAACTTCTCTTCGAGCAGTCGTTTGCGATCTTTTTGCGAATCGAGTTCCTGCGCAAATATCTGATCGCGCACCTGCTTCTGTCTTTCCTGATCTTTCACCATGGCCTCGAAGGACGCTATCGGCTTCGCCTTCTCATGGTGCGAGATGATGGCCCCGGTCTGCGCATCGACGAGAATCACTGCCTCGCAGCACGGACAGATAACTGTTAAGTGTGATGTGTTAGTCATAGCAGGCTCACGTTTCAGCTAAGGATAAACGTTTGCGATTCTGAGTTGCCGAGCAAATCAGTAACAGGATTTTGCCGCCTCTCCCAGAAAGATTGCAAGTAACTTTTCCACTCGTTGTCCTTTCAAGGAGTTACAACGCGGCAGAAAAAGTTGAGGGCGGCCGTTTTGTGCAGCCGCCCCGGGTAAGCAATTGCATTCATGTGGATGTTATGGCGTTACGGCATCTTTGACCGCCCCGCCAACCTTCTTTGCACCATCGACGGTTTTCTCTCCGACGGTCTTCGCTCCTTCGACCGTCTTCCTGCCGAGAGTCTTGGTCTTCGCTGCGCCTTTTCCACCAAGCTCTTTGGTTTTATCAACTACTTTTCCGCCGACATCTTTGGTTTTATCAAACGCTTTACCGCCAACGTCTGCAGTTTTGTTGATGACCTTTCCACCCACATCTTTGGTTGCGCTCGCAGCATCTTTCGTTTTGTCAATCGCCTTGCCGCCAACATCCTTGGTTGTATCGACTACTTTGCCACCAACATCTTTGGTTTTGTCGATGGCTTTCCCGCCAACCTCTTTGGTTGTATCAAACGCGCTCGCGCCGACATCTTTGGTTTTGTCAACAACCTTTCCGCCGACATCTTTGGTTTTATCAATCGCTTTACCACCAACCTCAGCCGTCGCTCCAATAACTTTCCCGGCCCCTTCTTTGGTCGCGCTCGCGGCATCTTTT
>JACCTF010000185.1 GCA_013812565.1 Pyrinomonadaceae bacterium
TCTAAAACCTCGACGCTCTCTTTGACACGCGTGTAGATACCATCCGAGTCAAGGCCATACTTCGCTAGGAGCAGTTTCACATCGCCATGCACAATGATGCGGTCGGGCACACCCATACGAACAACGCGAACCCTGTCTTGTAGCCCGTTATCTTCCAACAACTCTAAGATCGCGGACCCGAAGCCGCCCGCCAAATAAGCTTCTTCAACCGTCACCAGTAGCCGACGAGTGCGCGCAAGCGCAAGCAGCAAACTGTCATCAAGCGGCTTGGCAAAACGCGCGTTGACCACCGTCGCATCAATTCCATCTTTTGCTAACTGTTCAGCCGCCCCCAAAGCGGGATGGACCATTGAGCCATAAGCGAGAATAGCAACATCGCTGCTGCCATCACGTAAGATCTCGGCTTTGCCGATTTCTAATGTTTGAGGTTCGCGATTTAACGAGACGCCAACGCCGTTGCCGCGCGGGTAGCGTAGAGCAATCGGGCCAGTGTGCTCTACGGCCGTCAGGAGCATGTCACGCAGTTCGGCTTCATCCTTTGGAGCCATCACCACCATGTTCGGAACTGTTCGCAGGTAAGCGATGTCGAGCAATCCGTGATGCGTTGGTCCATCTCCACCGACGATGCCGGCGCGGTCCATCGCAAATACCACATCCAGGTTTTGGATGCAGACATCATGCACGATCTGATCAAAGGCGCGCTGCAAGAAGGTCGAATAGATCGTGACTACGGGCTTCAGACCTTCGCAGGCCATTCCGGCGGAAAACGTCACGGCATGCTGCTCAGCAATCCCGACATCAAAGGCGCGCTCTGGAAACTGTTCGAGCACCATGTCGATGCCTGTTCCGTCCGGCATTGCCGCCGTCAATGCGACGATTCGATTATCCTTCGCCATCAACTCGCACAACGTTTTGCCATACACCTGCGTGTATGTCGGCGCGGACGAGGCAGACCTGACCGCGTTTCCCGTAGCAATCTCGAACGGCCCCGAAGCGTGCCACTTGTAGCGGTTCTTTTCAGCCGGCGCGTAACCTTTGCCTTTGGTCGTCAGGGCATGAACGATCACCGGAGCATCTTTGATATGTTGCGCTTCACGCAGCGCCTGAACCAGTGCGCGCGTGTCGTGGCCGTCGATGTAGCCGATGTACTTAAAGCCGAGTTCACTAACGAGTGCGCCCGGCAGGACGGCGGCGGCCAGCGCATCCTTGACCGTTTTGGCCGCGTGATGCAGCCGCTCACCCAATGTTGGAATGGCGCGCAGGGTTTCACCCACTTCATCTTTGAAGCGGTGGTAAGGTTGCGCCTCGCGTATGCGGTTGAGATAGCCGGTGAGCGCACCGACGGCGGGCGCAATCGACATTTCGTTATCGTTCAAAAGCACGATCAAACGAGTCTTTAAGTGTCCTGCTTGGTTGATTGCCTCCATCGCCATGCCGCCCGGTAAACTTGCGTCGCCGATAACGGCGCAGACATGGTGAGCCTCGCCTTTCTGGTCGCGCGCCGCGGCCATTCCGAGCGCAGCGGAGATTGAGGTCGAAGCGTGCCCGGCTCCGAAAGTATCGTACACGGATTCCTCACGGCGAAGAAATCCGCTGATCCCGCCATATTGTTTAATCGTCGGAAGTTGATCACGTCGCCCAGTCAAAATCTTATGTGCATAAGCTTGGTGGCCCACATCCCAGACCAATCGGTCGTGCGGCGTGTCGAAAGCATAGTGGAGCGCCACGGCCAGTTCCACTGCACCTAAGCTCGCGCCGGTGTGACCGCCAACCCGCGACATAGTTTCGATAATGTACTGGCGTACCTCTCCGGCGACTTCCGGCAGTTGATCAAGCGATAACCGACGCAGATCAGCGGGCGTGTTAATGCTTTGTAGAAGTTTCATTCGGCCCGCATTGTAGCGCGAGGCACGACGTTTTACCCAATCAAGAAACTTTCAAGAAATCCTCGCGGAGCCAATGCAAAGTTTTGACTATGAGGTCGCTTCCTCCGGCGTGCGTCGTAGTTGCAGCACAGAGATTTCGGGCGGCGCACCAAAGCGTATTGGCAAGCCGATCACACCTGTCCCGCGTGACACATAGAGTTGCGTCTGACCGCGCCGGTAAAGTCCGCGCACATAGTGGAACTCGTTCATGAAACGCACCGGCGCGCCGACGATGGGTAAACAAACTTGTCCGCCATGCGTGTGTCCGGCCAAAACAAGCGCGACCTTCTCGGTTTGCGGCATATCAAAGACGCACGGTTGATGCGACAAAAGCACAATCGGATGCTGTGGATCAAGACCATCGAAAGCGCTCTTCCAATCCGTTCGGTTATATGACCAATCGTCTATACCGGCAAGCTGGAGGACATCGCTGCCGCGCCGCAGCAATGTGTTTTGGTTGTTGAGAACATTGATGTGAGCCTGTGTGAGCGAGCGCGTTGTTAACTCCGGATCGGTGCGGTGATCGTGGTTGCCGAGCACGGCCCACACTCCGTCAGGAGCTTGCAACTCGCCGAGCACTTCAGCGCACGGCTCGATGTAGTGTCGCCGCGATGTTGTGTAGTCACCCGTTAAAACAATGAGATCGGCTTGTGCCCCTCTGGTCAACTGCACAACGCGCTGCACTTCTTCGAGCGAAACCAAGCGACCGTGGTGCACATCGGAGACTTGCGCGATACGAAAGCCTTCAAAGCCGGGCGGCAAACCGTGTATGTGGATGATTGTTTCAGTCAACTCGTAAGCATAAGGTTCAACCAAGGTCGCGTAAGCTGCGGTCGCAGCAACGCCGACCACACCGAGCGCGGTTAACCCCCGGAGAAACTGTCGTCGCGTAACATCAAGTTTCGGCATAAGGAGCGTTATTCTAACATGCACTAACGAGAGACATTAGCGAAAGCCTCTGCCACAAAAAGCAGCTTGAACACTCTTGCGCTCGATGTTTGAAAACAGTATTGGGATCATCTTCTCAGTCTTGCTTGACAATCTGCGCTTGCCGACTAGAATGTTTGCCTTGACAGCCTGCGGAGATGTGGCCGAGTGGCTGAAGGCGGCGGTTTGCTAAACCGTTATAGGTCAAAAGCCTATCGTAGGTTCGAATCCTATCATCTCCGCCATCCGATCTTAGTGACGAGTGACAAGTGACAAGTGACAAGTTTCGAAAACTTGCTCGCGGATCATCATCTGTCACTCGTTGCCGTTTATAGCGACAAAGTAAAGCCTGGTTCTTACTTGTCACTGTTCACTTGTTCACTGCATTTATGGTTCGCGTTCGTTTCGCACCATCGCCCACCGGTTACCTCCACATCGGCTCAGCCCGCACAGCGCTGTTCAATTGGCTTTATGCGCGCAAGCTGGGCGGGCGATTTCTGCTGCGCATTGAAGACACAGATCAGCAGCGCTCAACTGAAGCCTCGACGCGCTCGATCCTTGAAGGTCTGGAGTGGCTCGGCCTCGACTACGATGGAGAGATTGTTTTTCAATCGGCCAACTCCCCAGATCATCGTGCGGCGGCGCTTCGTTTGGTCGAAGAAGGGAAAGCCTACCGAGATTTCACGCCGAAAGAGGAACGATCCGATGCAAACGTAAAGCGTGAGATTGTCGAACGTGCGCGCCGCGATGCGAGCGAGGGGCAGGATCATCGCAGCAACCCGTACCGCGATCTGCCGCTTGAAGAATCAAACAATCGCGCCGCCGCAGGCGAACCTTTTGCCGTTCGCCTGAAGGTCGCGCACGAGGGGCGCTCGCATTTCGAGGACGCGGTTTACGGGGCGCAGGAACGCTCCTATGCGGAAATTGAAGACCTTGTGCTGCTCCGCTCCGATGGTCACCCGCTCTATAACCTCTCGGTGGTCGTCGATGATGTCAACATGCAAATCACGCATGTCATTCGCGGGCAGGATCACCTGACAAATACGCACAAGCAAGCGCTCATCTATGCAGCGCTCGGCGCACGCCTGCCACAGTTTGCGCATCTGCCGTTGATCCTTGCGCCCAACAAAGCGAAGCTCTCCAAACGTAAGCACGGCGAGGTGGTATCGCTTACGACCTACCGCGACCGTGGGTTTGTGCCCGCGGCCTTCCGCAACTTCCTTGCTCTCCTCGGCTGGTCCACAGGCGACGAGCAAGAGATCATGTCTCTGGAAGAACTTACCAGACGCTTTTCGCTCGAAGCCATTGTGCGCGCCAACGCCGTCTTCAACTTCAGCGAAAGCGATCCGCGCCAGTGGACCGATCCGAAAGCTTTGTGGATGAACGCCGAGTACATTCGCACGCTGCCGTTTGCAGAGCTTTTGCCGATGGTGCGCTCAGAGCTGGTGGCGCAACGATTGTGGAAACAAGAATACGAAACAACCGAGAGAGAATGGTTCGAGCGGACAATCAACCTTGTGCGCCAACGCTTTCATACGCTTCGCGATTTCTCCCAGCAAGGACGCGCTTACTTTGCCGACGACTTTTCGATGGACGAAGCGGCCGTTCAAAAAAACCTGCGGCGCGAACCTCGTTTGAAAGAGCTTCTGCCGGCACTTGCAACTAAACTTGAAACTGTTGAGCCGTTCACCGCGGAAACAAGCGAGGCGACGCTTCGCGCTTTCGTTGAGGAGACGGGCGTTAAAAGCGGTCTGCTGATCAACGCCTCACGCACGGCACTGACCGGCCAAGCCGTCGGCCCATCTATGTTTGAAGTTTTTGAAGCAGTCGGGCGCGAGCGTTCGGTGAAGCGTTTGCGCGATGCGGTTGCACTTATCTAAAGATTGCCTTTTCAAAGACTCCACGCCGCGCAGCAGTTTCAAATCTTTCTCCGCCTCTCCAGCCTTCAACAACATTCTTAACGGACACAACTTTATGCTCAACAGATCGCTCACGACATTCACATTTTTAGTCACTTTCGTTATTGCGCTTACCGCTTCGAGTTTTGCTCAGAGTCCTCCGCCTGCTGCAACCACGCCGCAGACTCCGCCGGGAGTGCGTAGGCCAGCGACCAAAGACACTCAAACTTCTACCGAGACACAGCCTCAAACGCAACAAGACCCTGCGCAACAAAGTGGATCGCCGCAGAGCGATTCGCAACCAAGCGCGCCCGCAACCCCTCCTTCCGGTTCGCGTGCGCGCCGCGCTGAAACTAAGTCCGCGCCTGAAGGAACGCCGCGTGCCAGCAGCACTGGCGCAACCGCATCTGATCCAACGTCGCGCGGTGTGCGCTCTGCTTTTAACGCGTTGATCGATGGCATTGAACGCGCAGATGTTGATGCGGTGATGGGCGTCTATTGGAATTCTCCGCAACTCGTGCTCTTCAACAACAACGGCACAGTGACAAAGACTTGGGATCAGGTGCGCGGCAACCGTGCGAGTTCTTACCCTGACATCAAAGATGTCCGGCTTGAGGTGCGCGATGTTAACGCGCAGATGCTCGGACGTGACGGAGCGTTTGTGACGTGCTCATGGACGCAGTCGCAGACTTTCCGCACCAAGCCCGAAAGCGCGACTGGCCGCTTAACGGTTGTCTTTCGGCGCATCGGTGGAGCGTGGAAAGCCGTGCACGCGCACACTTCGCCGGAAGCGCCCGCCGCATCACGCGTGCTGCCTTCGGAGCGAACCCAATCCCCCACACCGACGAAACGAACAGAACCAACGTCAACGCCGAAAGCGCCAACAACTCCTTAGTCGAAAACGATTTCTGAAGTAGAATGCAGGAAACGTTTGCGTCTTCGTGTGTTCTTAAAGTGCGCTGTCGTTGTTCTCTCCAAACGCCCGCGCTTGTCGTTGTTAATTAGTTTCTTCGAGAAAGGTGAAAAGCAGATGGACTGGATGAATCAACTCAGTGGGATGCTACAACAATACTCCGGCGCGCAACCTAATCAAGCGCCCGCCACGGTCGATAATGATTTTGATCAACTCGCGAGCGCTGCACCGCGCTCAGCGCTGGCCGATGGGTTAGGCGCGGCCTTCCGCTCAAATCAAACGCCGCCCTTCGGCCAAATGCTTTCACAACTCTTTATGAATTCGGGCGGTGTGCAGCGCGCCGGGATTATTAATACCTTGATTGCAACACTTGGCCCAACCATTGTTGCGCAGATGCTGGCGCGGGGCGGAGCTTCGGGGCTTGCCGGATTGTTGAGCGGTGGGCAGAGAGAGGTGACGCCTGAACAAGCTGAGCAGGTTCCTGCTGAGGTAGTGCAAAACGTTGCGACCCAAGCGGAACAGCAAGATCCATCCGTGATTGATCGGCTTAGCGACTTTTATGCCGACCATCCGACGCTCGTGAAGACGCTTGGTGGAGCGGCTCTCACCATCGCACTTGCCAAGATTGCCCAACAACAATCTCAGAGGTAGGCGTAAAGCTATAAGCTCTCCCTTATAGCGACTTTCACACGGGTGCAATCAGGTCGGGAGCGCGAGGTTATTGCCTGCTAAGGGCGCTGATGCACACCGGCTGCAAACCCCTATAACAGTGTGAACTCACTACCAAAATAGATGGCGAAAAGGAGAGAGCCTACCCGAACAACTTTGTTCAAGTAGGCTCTCCGGTGAACTGATGGGACTGGCCGTCCAACCGCTCACTTACATTGTTCAGTGCGGCGCCGCCTCGACCGGAGTCTGAAAGACTTGCGATTGCGCCGATCGAGGCTTATCAGGCCTCAGTCACCTCACTGTGATAAGAACTCATACTTTTTGAATCACCTCCTTTCCAGTGTTGAAGGAAATAATAAATAACAACTACTGGTACGTCAAGCATATTTTTATCCTTTTTTATCCGTTATGTTGTGGCCGCCTGCTCGGAAACTAATCGCCCTTTTGCGCGTATAGCATGAGGGTGTTCAACACACAGAATATAAGGCGGAAATGCTTTTTTCTGACTTCTGTCTCTCTAATTGCCGTTACCGCTTCATATAACGATCAAGGAAGTCAGCCACCTTTGGATAAACGGTGAGGCGGTTGGCGAGCTTAGCGATGCCGTGCCCTTCATCATCGAACAGCATGTACTCGACGGGCGCGTTGCGGTCGCGCAGAGCTTTAACGATCTGCTCAGCCTCTGTGTATGGCACACGCGGATCATTTTTGCCATGAATGACCATCAGCGGCGCGCGGATGCGGTCCACTTTGTTGAGCGGCGAAATGCTTCTGAGATAATCAAGGTCGCGTTCGAGCGAACCGTATTCCACTTCGCGCAGTTTACGGCGGTAGCCTGATGTGTTGCGCAGGAAGCTTTCGAAGTTTGCGATGCCGACTGTATTAACAGCCGCTGCCCACAAATCCGGGTAGAGCGTAACGGCCGCCAGCGTCATGTAGCCGCCATAGGAGCCACCCATCACGGCGATGCGGCGCGCATCTGCTCCGCCATCGGTCTTTAACCATTCGACCGCCGCTGCTAAATCCTTCACCGAATCTTCGCGCTTGCGGACATCATCAAGATGCGTGTAGGTCTTGCCATAGCCGGTTGAGCCGCGCACGTTTGTCGCAAGCACACCGTAGCCGCGTGAAAGGAAGTATTGGTAGATGGGACTAAAGGCAGGACGCTCCTGCCCCTCCGGGCCACCATGCACGCTGACGATGACCGGGAGCCCATTGCCTCTCTGACCTGCGTCTGTCTGCCGGTTGCTTAATGAAACTTTGACGGTTCCGGTAACAGGCGGGAGTGGGCCGTTTGAGGT
>JACCTF010000193.1 GCA_013812565.1 Pyrinomonadaceae bacterium
AAAGAGTTCAGAGTACGTCGCAGGGCTATTGAGTTCTCACAGTACCATAGGCTTGAGCTTGTGGATGGCGGCCTGAATAGCCGATACATACCGCTCTCGTGTCGTGCTGCTGCGCATACCACTTCAACCGAGAACTCAATGGCCCTGGTACGTCGTTCGGAGTACTGGGGAAGTCCGAAGTACGGGGTTCGCAGTTCGGAAGTTAAGGATCAAAGCACGAGTGGTGCCCGTCGAAATCCGTATCCCGCACTTCGTACTTCGGGCTTTTGTTCGAATTGTTGCTTGATAAAGTTTTGTAGTAAGATGCGGATTGTCCAAGCAAACAAACTCGATCTATTAGCAAAGCCGGATTTGTTCTGCGCGGGTGTCTGCTCTCCACTTAAAATTTTTTACAACTTTAACCGCTTACCGGGGCAAAGGCTGAGAAATTGTTCCCTATCTGAGAGGCAAGGTAACGCATGGCGCAAACAGTTTATGACGCGATCATTATTGGTTCAGGTGCGACGGGCGGCTTGGCTGCCAAAGAGCTTTCCGAAAGAGGCTTACGCGTTGTCATACTCGAAGCCGGTCGGAAAGTAGACCCTCTCAAAGAATACACAGAGCACACCTGGCCTTATGAAGTCCCGTTCCGGGGCTTTCGCGACAACCGAGCGCAGGAAAAAACCCAGCCGATCCAAAGCCGCTGCTATGCCTGCAACGAGTTTGGCAGTCAATTCTTTGTTAACGATTTAGAGAACCCTTACACAACACCGCCCGATAAACCCTTCTTCTGGATTCGCTCACGCCACGTCGGCGGACGCTCCTTGCCCTGGGGCCGCCAGTCATACCGCATGTCTAATTATGACTTTAAAGCCGCAACCCACGACGGCTATGGCGACGACTGGCCGATCTCTTATGAAGACCTAGTGCCATACTACGAAAAGGTTGAAAAGTATGTCGGCATCAGCGGGTCTTACGAGAAGATGCCGCAACTGCCCGACAGCGTGTTTCAGCCCGCGATGGCCTTGACCTGCGGCGAGCAAGTTCTCAAAAAAGCGATTGCGAAAATGGGCGATCCGCACCGCCGCTTGATCATCGGGCGCGTTGCTATCCTAACGAAACCAATTCATCAGGGAACAAAGGACGAGCGTGCCGCCTGTCACTGGTGCGGTCACTGCGACCGCGGCTGCACCACCGCGTCATACTATTGCAGCGCCACCTCAACCGTGCCCGCCGCCGAGCGCAAGGGTGCCAAGCTGATTACGTTTGCCACCGTCAGTCACATCATCCTCGACAAGAACACGGGCAAGGCGAAGGGCGTCGCCTATGTCGATACCAACACACGAGCCGCACGTGAGGTTTACGGCAAGACGGTTCTCGTGTGCGCCGGAACCCTTGAATCAACGCGCATTCTGTTGAACTCCAAATCAGCCGATGGCGCAGAAGGACTTGCCAACAGTTCCGGTGTGCTCGGCCATTACTTGATGGATCACGCTGGTGGTGGCGGCGCATCGGGCACGATGCCGATGCACAACACCAAAGTTATGGAACTGGACGGGCGCGCCAACGGCATCTATGTTCCGCGCTTCGTGAATTTGACAACAAAGCACGGCAAGTTCGTTCGCGGTTACGGCTTCCAGGGCGGCTCCGGCCAGTCGCTTTATAATCACGCTAAAACGGTGCCAGGCTTCGGCACAAAGTTCAAGAAGGCTGTGCGTGAAGATCACCCGTGGGGCATTAGCCTCGGAGGGTTCGGCGAAGGTCTCGCGCGATTTGAGAATCATGTCAGGACTAATAAGGATGTCGTGGATGCGTGGGGCATCCCCGTGCTGCACATTGACTGCGCCTTTGGCGACAATGAGCGCGAGATGGTAAAGGACATGGGTGAGACGGCCGCTGAGATGTTGGAAAAAGCAGGAGCTAAGGATGTGCGCGCCAGCTTCGGCCCGACTTCAGTGCCCGGCATTTTGATTCACGAAGTCGGCACCGCGCGGATGGGCAACGACCCGAAGAAGAGCGTACTTAACGGCTTCGGTCAAGCACACGACGTGAAGAATTTGTTTGTGACCGACGGAGCATGTTGGGTTTCAATGGGCAATCAAAACCCGACGCTGACAATGATGGCGATCACGGCGCGCGCCTGCGACTACTTGGTGAAAGAGTTGCGCGCAGGACGGTTGTGACGAAATCTGCCACAGAGACACAGAGATGGATAAGGTAAGAAACAGAAGCCTCCGCTTTTCGTTCATCACTTTAATAGTTTGTCTCTGTGTCTCCGTGGCTAATCCAGCTTTGGAGAAAGAACGATGAATAAGATTGTTTTGTGTTTCGTGGTGGCGGTGAGCGTTGCCGTCATGACTGTAGACGTGGCAGCCCAGCGAGCGAAAGGAAGAAGTATCCGTCGCCGTAGTGCCACGGCCGCGAATGCAACGCAGATGCAACGGTTGCCCGCTTATTCTTTGAGCGGAATCATGACGAACAACCGGATCGCTACCCGGACAGACAACGATCAGCCCGGTTTTGACTACGTGGTGACCGGGGCGCAAGTGGTTGATGGCAAGCTTCAACTTCAAGGCGTCATCAGTTCCGCCGGGCGAACCGATACTACACCGGTTGCTGCCGTCTTGGCTGGAACGATGGCACGAGCGCGAAATCCGTGGCCGAGCGCAGCGAGTGCACCAGAGCGGAGGACACGGCAAGCAAGTGCCGCTGCTGGCACCCCGCCCGCCGGGTCACCGCAGCCGGGACAACCTCCTAGCGGAGAAGCGGGCGCTGACCTCGGTCAATTGGCCCAGACAGCCCAGTCAACTCAGACGCCAACTCCGACGCCGACCTCCCCGCGGGGAGGTCGGCCCGCCGCCGGCGAAGTTACTGAACAAACGCAGTCTCTGTATACAGCTACTGACACCGGCACGGGGTGCGAGTTGATGTTTCTGAAGATGCAACTACCGACGCAACTCGCTGCCGCGGCGCGCTCAAAACAGTCTGTGCAGCTTGGAGTGGTTCTGGCCCCGATGGACAATCAACGAGGTGAGCAGATAAACGGCCATGTGTGTCGCATTGTGCGGGCACTCGATGCCAAACAAGATGGTAAGAGCTTGCAGGCGAGCGTTAATCAGCTCAACCAAATGCTTGCCGGAAGCAAGTAGTGGCTGGGTTAATTGGTGAAAGTTCGGCGGAGGCGACCTTCTGTGTCTTGCTCTTTTAGTATAGGCTGCGCTACTGTTCTGGGGCGCTGCCGTCCGGGTAGCGCATATCTCTTCCATAATTTTATATAAAGGAAATACCTCACTGGACATAACCATGAAAAAACATATCAACCTTGTCCGCCTTGCGATAGTGGCTGCTTTCGCGCTTATTTACTTTGTCGCGGTTACGCCAACAGCGCGCACTTACCCTCCGTTTCAACAGAAAGCAAAAGCGCTTGGCTATCCCGCTAATGACTGTTCTTACTGCCATGTTAATGCGGCCGGCGGCCAGCCCTATAACGCTCGCGGAACTTGGCTTACGCAGCAGAAAGAGAAGCGTAGCGCGAATGTCGTTGATGTGTCATGGCTAAAGGAATACAAAGCCACGGCAAACGGCGGTGCGAAGTCGAAGGCGGGCGGCCGTAAGTCGAAGAAGAAAGCGGCTTAACTTTAGCTCCTCGCACCAGTAAAACTTTACGTTACAGAAAGCAGGCATCTCCCACACTGCGGGGGATGTCTGCTTTGTTATAGTAGCGAAGGGTTTGGTGCTGCTTGTTAACGACTGTTGATGGTTTGGTGAATCGTTCCTTCGCGCGTTAGGCGCGGGAGCTGCGCAGCCGATCAATCGCGACGGCGATGACGATGATCGCGCCGATAATGATTTCCTGAATGTAATTGGGCCAGCCCATCTGCTGACTGCCGTTGCGCAGAAAGGCCATGATCAAAGCGCCGATCATCGAGCCGAGGATGCTGCCTTCGCCGCCGCTCAAGCTTCCACCGCCGATCACGACCGCCGCGATAATGTCGAGTTCGGTGCCGATTGCAACGGTCGGATCGCCTTGTCTGAGGCGCGACATCTGCATCACACCCGATAATCCAAACAGCAGACCAGCCAAAGCGTAAATCCAAACTTTCAATCTGTCGGTAGGAACACCGCAGGCGCGCGTTGCCGCTTCGTTTGAACCGAGCGCAAAAACGCGGCGCCCGAAAACCGTGTTGCGTAAAACAATCGACACCAAAATTGCGAGCACCACAGAGACCCATACGCCCGGCGCGACCAACATCCACGTCTGAGCCGGGAAGGTCACGGCAAGTTCGTTTACCCAGGTTTGAGGAACATTGACGGTTTGTTGATCAGCCAGCCACTTCGCGACGCCGCGTGCAATACCGAGCATGCCGAGCGTTGCGATAAAAGGAATAACACGTAACCGTGTGATCGCCAGGCCGTTGACCAATCCGACCACACCGCCCATAACGATTCCGGCCAACACCGCCATGCCGGGCGGCCACCCACCCCGTATTCCTAAAGCGGTAACGACACTCGCGAGAGCGATGGTCGATCCGACGGAGAGATCGATGCCGCCGCTGATGATGATCATCGTCATGCCAATCGCACCGATTGCCACAATCACCGTCTGCGATAGCACAATGCGCAGGTTGCGCCCTGAAAGATACTGCGCCGGAGAATCCGTGAGCAGCGCGAAGGTTAGGATGACCAGTGCCAATCCGAGAAACGGCCCCAAGCGATTAAGCCACAGACGCAAGCTGGCGGTGGTGAGAAACTCTCTTTCTGTTTTTACTTCGGCAACCATAAGGATTTGACGGAAACATTGAAGAAGTCCAAGAGACAGGAGTCAGAAGTCAGAATGGTAAGGCGGATACCACCGCTTTTATTCTGTCTGCTGTCTGCTGTCTGCTGTCTCCTGTGTCTTTATCGTTTGTTCAGCGCCGATGGCACGCTCCATTACAGATTCCGGCGTCCACTCGGCAGTGGGAAGCGCTGCTGAGAGTTGCCCCCGGCTCATGACGGCGAGGCGGTCGCACATGCCGAAGAGTTCGGGGAGGTACGAACTGACCATCAGCACGGCCTTGTTGTGCGCTGCGCACTCGGCGATGGTTTCATATATCTGAACTTTACTACCGATGTCTATCCCCCGCGTCGGTTCATCGAGTAAGAGCACATCAACATCCTGGTGCAGCAGGCGCGCGATGGCGACCTTCTGCTGGTTGCCGCCTGAAAGATCGCGCGTTTGTTGCAGCGGCGTGCGAGCTTTAACCCTTAACTGTTCAATCCACCCAGCCGCTTGGTTGCGCTGTTGCTTTAAGTTGAGCCATCCCCAGCGGGAGCACGAGCGGAAGCGTGTGAACGTGATGTTATCGGCGATTGAAAGCGCGAGCGCCAACCCTTCGCCTTTGCGGTCTTCGCTTAGATAGCCGATGCTCTGATGGATGCGCAAGGCGGGCGTACCCACTTGTGCAGAGAAACTTTTAGAACGCAAAGTTAACGTTCCTGATTGCGGTGGGTCAAGACCAAAGATGGCGCGCACCATCTCCGTGCGCCCTGATCCCATCAATCCCGCGATGCCGAGAATTTCTCCACGGCGCAGTTCGAAACTTGCGTTCTTTAAGGCAGGCGGCGCAGAGATGTCGCGTGCTTCAATCAGCACCTCTCCATCTTCAGGCGGTAACGGACGCTTGGGAAAAAGATATTCGACAGGACGCCCGACCATCTGTGCCACAAGCTCTTCATTCGTAGTTGAATGAAGCGGGCCGGTCGAGACGCTGCGGCCATCCCGCAGAACGGTAAAGCTATCGGCGATCTCGCGTATTTCTTCGAGGAAGTGGCTGATATATATGACGCTGATGACATCTTTACGTAACCGCTTAATCAACGCAAAGAGTCGCTCGACGTCGGCGCGCTGTAGACTGCTCGTCGGTTCATCCATCAGGATGATGCTCGCGCGGGCGGCAATCGCGCGGCTTATCTCAACGACTTGGCGAGCCGCAATCGGCAAATCCATGACACGGGTTTCAGGCCGCATCTCGGGATGTCCGAAATTTTCGAGAACTTCAAGCGCTCTGCGATGGCACGCCTCGCGATCAAGCCACCCCAAATGCGCCGGTTCAATTCCCATCAAGATATTCTCGGCAACTGAGAGGTGCGGGCACAAAGAAAGTTCCTGATGAATCAATGCGATGCCGTGACGCCGAGCATCGAGCGGAGATAAGGCAGCATAGTCGCAGCCATCAAGCACCATCTTCCCGCTGTCGGGCTGAATGGCACCGGCGAGAATGTTCATCAGAGTGCTTTTGCCGGCGCCGTTCTCGCCGATCAGTGCATGAACTTCGCCTTTGCGCAACTGCAGTTCGACGCCATTGAGCGCCACCGTCGGCCCGAAGCGTTTGCTGATGCCGGAGAGTTGGAGAACGAACATAGATAATTTTCAATTTCAGATTTGCGATTTGCGATTTGAAGAAGAAACTTTAGATCTTCTTGCAATCGCCAATCGGCAATCGAAAATCGCTAATATAATGAATCTTCGCGAAGCTTGGCTCAATCCACATGAGATTGCAAGTACCATGTGGTCTTTGTCAACGGTCAATAAGTTCACTAAATCAAAATGGAAGAGATTAATACACTGAATTATTCGTAACATGAGTATAGCGAACCAAAACTTTCACCGCGGAGGCGCAGAGTTTACGCAAAGAAGCGCAGAGAGTTGAACGGGTAACTCTCTGCGCTTCCTCTGCGGCTCTGCTCAGCGGTTCTGCGGTGAGGTCTTACATTGTGAACCAAGTCCAGCGTGGATTCGGCTTATAAGAGGCCAAGCGCACCAAGGTTTATTAATCTGTATCGTACATCTTACAATCTTAGACTCACTCGTTCCTTGGCGGTTGAGATGGTCTGTTCATGTCAAGGGCTATAAGGGTATCTGAACTTATGCATTCAAACCTTCGCTCGTTTATCGATCTGCTGACACGCGAAAAAGATTTAGTTACGGTAGAAGCAGAGGTCGATCCTTATTTGGAGTTGGCTGAAATCCATCGCCGCGTGATTGACCGTGGCGGCCCGGCGCTGCTGTTCCGGCGCGTGAAGGGAAGTCGTTACCCGGTGGTGACTAATCTCTTCGGCACTGCCCGCCGCATTGAACAAGCCTTCGGACCGAAACCGGAACAGTTGGTGCGCGAAGCTGTCCACATGTTTGAAGCGCTGCTCCCGCCGCGCCCCGGTGAACTTTGGCGACATCGCAGCCTCGCGCTTGAAGCTCTCAAACTCGGTACGCGCCATGTGCGCCGTGCGCCTGTCACCGAAGTAGTGGATAAACCGGCAAGGCTTGATGAACTGCCGATCTTAACGACGTGGCAGGAAGACGGCGGACCATTCGTCACGCTTCCGCTTGTTTATACAGAGCACCCGGTGACAGGCAAGCACAATCTCGGCATGTACCGCGTGCAGCGTTATGACGCGCAGACCACGGGCGTTCATTGGCAGATACACAAGGGCGGCGGCTTTCATTACCACGAAGCAGAGAAGCTTAATCAACCCCTGCCGGTCACGGTCTTCCTCGGTGGTCCACCGGCTTTAATCCTTGCCGCCATCGCTCCGCTACCCGAGGACGTACCCGAACTTGTGCTCGCTTCGGTGCTCGGAGGCCACCGGGTCGGCATGACAAAAAATCCGCTCGGACAGGGTCACAGGCTTGTTGCGGAAGCCGAGTTCGCCATAACGGGCCGCGTACCGCCGCATGAGCGCAGACCCGAAGGCCCGTTTGGCGATCACTATGGCTACTACTCTCTGCAACACGACTATCCAATCTTTGAGGTCGAGGCGGTCTTTCATCGTCGCGACGCGATCTATCCGGCGACCGTCGTCGGCCC
>JACCTF010000197.1 GCA_013812565.1 Pyrinomonadaceae bacterium
TGTTAGGCCTTTGCTTCGCTTGCTATTTGATCAATGATCGGTATAGCCGCTAAGGAGTGAGAGTAGTGGAGGAATGTAAAGGGAAGATAAAGGCGGCTTAAAGATTCGGTAAGGATTCGGTAAGGATTAGTAAAAGCGGAGCAGATTATGTTATCAGCGTTGATGCTTTTGCTCGGACAACTTCTTCGCTGCTACTAACAGCATGCGGTGCCAACTATGCTAAAGCTTTAACGTAATCTCCAATCAAACACATCCGGGCGGTAATAGTGCCCGGTCACGTCGAGAGTCATTTTTTCTTTGTCAATAAGCCTAAGATCAAGCTCCGCGATCAAGGTAACTTCTTCATCAAAGACCGGCTCGACAACGTATTGTCCATCGGGGCCGATGATACAACTTCCGCCGCGCAAAACGAGCGCATCCGGTTCACGGGCGAAGGTCGCGGGTGCCGGGAATTCAGGCGGCATGTCTCGCGCCGGCATGATGAGACCGACGGCTAAAACAAAACATCTTCCCTCAAACGCATAATGGCGGCTCGCAATCTGGTGCATCTCATGAACCGCCGGATAGACCGCAACGTGGATGTGCTCGCCCGAGACGTGCAGGGCATGCCTGGCAAGAGGCATCCAGTGCTCCCAGCAAATCAGCCCGCCGACTTGCCCGAGAGGCGTGTCGACGGCTTCAAGTCCCTTGCCGTCACCCTGTCCCCACACCAGGCGCTCCGTGTATGTCGGAATTAATTTCCGATGATGGTTAATGAGCTTTCCTTCAGGACTGAATGTGAGCAGGCTGTTGTAGAGGGTTCCATTTCCTGGCCCACGCGCAACTCGCTCATTGACGCCGATGACGATTGTTACATCAAGGTCGCCGCTCGCTTCGCTGAGCATCTCAGTTTCCCTGCCCGGAATGGTAACGCTATTCTGACGCAGCCTGGCGAAGACCTCCCTGGTCGGCTCATGATTCCAGAGCGCGGCTTCCGGGCAGTGGTCAAGCCAGGCGGGGTAACCGGGGAGCCAAGTTTCGCCAAAGGCGATAAGCTTTGCGCCTTTTGTCGCCGCTTGTCCGATCTGTTCGATCGCTTTAGCAAGGCTGGCCTTAAGATCTAAGTACACCGGGCTCGCTTGGACGATTCCTACCTTAACCAAATCTGTCATAGATGCTCACTACGCTGGCTCAAAGAGAGGTGGGCGAGCGTTGCCGAATCTTTGTCCGTTCACGTCGCGGGAATGAACTCCCGGCCGGTCGAAGGCACGTCCGTGCAGGAGTATTGCGCCGTCTGCCTTTTGTGCCAAAGCACTCATCATAGCTGTGCTCGGCTTAGAAGAATACAGGAGACACTCGAACTTGAGTCCCCGTTTCGACGGCGCGGGCGGGCCTTTGAAGATTATTTGGAGAGCCTTCCTCCGCGGTCATTGTCAGTGTTTCAATGACAAGGGGATGGAGGCTGTCCGGGTATAGTACCAGTAGGCCGCGGCTTTTCCTTCCTGCGTTCGGTAATGTCTTCCGTTGTACCTTGAAATCCTACCAAATCCCCTGCCGTATCATAGATCGCTATCGCGTGCTCGGAGATCCAGATGTGGCTTCCATCCCGGCGATACACCTCTGATTCGAACCCGATTATCCAGTGGCGCTCGCGTACCAGGTGAGCGAACTCGGCGCGGCGTTCACGCTCGACATAGAACCCATGATTAAGATCGACCGTGTTCTCGACCAGTTTTTCAGTCGATTCGTAGCCGAACATCCGCGCCAGCATCGGACACGCGGTTTGGTAGCGCCCGCCGACTGTGGTTAGATAGATGCCCGTGGTCGAACTTCCCGAGATGCTTTGACCCATTTTTTCTGCTTGCAGCAAATCCTCTTCCGGCTGCCAGTCGCCGTCGGCGAATTTGTACCCCATACCTCTGGCGGTCAAGACGTAGCGAGGCTTCGATAGATCTTCCTCGATCTTCTGCCGGAGGTTTCCGATGTGAACGTCGATGACGCGGTCAATCACTGTTTCCCCGGTTGGGTAAAGGTGATCGAGTAGTTCATCACGCAGAAAGATTTTCCCGGGGGCGGCCATGAGGGCTTGCAGGAGTTTGTACTCGAAGCGCGTCAGCGCAAGCGTGCGTCCGTGCAAAGTCACTTTGTGCTTGGCGAGATCAAGGACAAGGTCATGGTGCGACAACAATCCTGCTTCTTTCGACAGGTTCGGGTGCGTGCGGCGTAAGATCGCCTTTACCCGCGCGACCAAATCCTCTGGGCTGAACGGCCTCGTTACATAATCATCCGCGCCGAGCGTCAGCCACGTGACGCTTTCACGGGGCCCGCCCTTCGCGGTCAGGATCAGGATCGGGACATCTGAAAGGCGGCGGAGTTCCCGGCACACTTCCCGGCCATCCACATCGGGTAGTGATGGGTCAAGAATCGTGAAGGCCGGCTGTCGCCGCCGGAACAACTCCAGAGCTTGCCGGCCGTCGTGTGCTGAGATTGTTTCGAATCCTTCCCGCTCAAGATGAACGGACAAAAGGAAGGAAGTCTTAACATCTTCCACAATCAAGATCAGTTTTCTAGAAGCAGCTAGATTCATAAAATCATTTTCTCCCTCGTATTAACCTGCTCATCAGAACAACCGGGTCGCTGCCGCGCCGAGCACCCAGCGGGTTACCCGCTCCTGCACAAAGACGACGGCGTGCAGAACCCTTCGCCCCTCCGACTTGCGATGCACGCCCCGCCGTCAGTGGCCCGAGTACCAGTCGTAGCCGCGTTCCGCCCAGAAGTCTGCGGGACGATCGTCCGTGAAGCTGATCGTGCCGATGCGCTTGATGCTCTTGATGCCGTACTTTACGGGGATGTACAGACGAAGCGGCGCGCCGTGTTCGAGCGCCAGCGGCTTGCCATCCATCTCGTAGCAGAGCAGCGTCTGCGGATGCCTCGCGCTCTCCATGTCGAGTCCGACGTAGTAGCCGCCATCCGGTGTTTCCAGACCGACATAGCTGCCCGGTGTCGCGGGCGCATAGCGATCCGCGAAGTCGGCGAAGCGCGCCCCTGCCCAATGCACCACCTCGCTCCAGCCTTCGATGCACTTAAGTTCGGTTGTTATCTCAACGCGCGGCAGGGCGCGGATGTTGTCGAGCGTTTTTCTACCGAAAGGCATAGATGCTCCATGAAACTCGCCAAGCATGCACTTCCTGCACCCGCCGAAGTGTAACCTCCCAGCCGCACACGCTGAAGAGTCATAATCCAAAACATTAACGGCGCTTTGCTGTTCGCGCCATTCTAATACAGGGTTATAGCATTCCCGCCTCCATTCTCTTTGTAAGCCTGCTTACATCGACCGCCTGGTATATTGTTACCTTCAAACTTTTTGCTGTGATCAAATCGATTGGCGCGGGGCAGAGCAAACCCA
>JACCTF010000266.1 GCA_013812565.1 Pyrinomonadaceae bacterium
GCTTTCCAGTTAAGGCACAGGACACTACAAACACTTTGCCGCCGCGTCCCAACGTGATTCTCATTTATGCTGATGATCTCGGTTACGGTGATGTTTCGAGCTACGGCGCGACCAGTCTGCAGACGCCCAACATTGACCGGCTGGCGCGCGAAGGGTTGCGCTTCACCGACGGGCATGCGCCGGCAGCCACCTGCACGCCGTCGCGCTACGCGCTGCTGACAGGCGAGTATGCATGGCGCAGGGAGGGGACGGGCATTCTGCCGGGCGACGCGGCGCTTATCATCGAGCCGGGACGTTTGACGCTCGCATCAATGCTTCAGAAAGCCGGCTATACGACCGGCATAGTCGGTAAGTGGCATCTCGGGCTTGGGCCGAAGGGCGGACCGGATTGGAACGGTGACATCAAGCCGAGTCCGAACGACATCGGCTTCGGCTACTCGTTCATCATGGCCGCGACCGGCGACCGCGTGCCGACCGTTTATGTGGAAAACAATCGCGTCGTCGGACTCGACACGGCCGACCCGATCAAAGTCAGCTACAGTAAACCCATCGGCGATTGGCCGACCGGACGGGAGAATCCTGAACTGCTGAAGATGCGCCCGAGTCACGGCCACGACCAAAGCATCGTCAACGGCATCAGCCGCATCGGCTATATGACCGGAGGCCGTGCCGCGTTGTGGAAGGATGAAGAGATGGCCGACGTCTTCACAAACAAGGCCGTGTCGTTTATCGAGCAACACAGCAAGCAGCCGTTCTTCCTCTACTTTGCGACGCACGATCCGCACGTGCCGCGCCGGCCGCATCCGCGTTTCGTCGGGAAGACACGGATGGGGCCGCGCGGCGATGCCATCATGCAGGCGGACTGGTCCATCGGCGAAATACTTGCGGCGTTGGACAGGCTAAAGCTATCGAGGAACACCCTGGTCATCCTCACCAGCGACAACGGGCCGGTGGTGGATGACGGTTACAAAGATGACGCCGTCACCAAACTCGGAAACCACAAACCTGCCGGTCCTCTCCGCGGCGGGAAGTACAGCAACTTTGAAGGCGGCACGCGCGTGCCGTTCATCGTGCGCTGGCCGGGCAGGGTAATGCGCGGCGTATCCGACGCGCTCGTCTCGCAAGTCGATCTGCTCGCTTCCTTCGCCGCGCTCACCGGCCAAAGGATGACTGCCGCCGACGCCCCCGACAGTCAGAACGTGCTGGCAGCGTTGCTCGGGAAATCGCCTATCGGTCGGGAGCATCTGGTCGAGCAGGCGGACGCGCTTTCACTGCGGCAGGGGCAATGGAAATATATCGAGCCGAGCCGCGGGCCGAAAGTGAACATAGCAACCAACACCGAACTGGGTAACGACCCTGCCGATCAACTTTACGGCCTCGGCGCTGACCTGGGCGAGACACAGAACGTGGCCGCGAAGCATCCGGAAAAAGTGAAGGAGATGAAAGCCTTATTGCAGAAGATCAAAGAGCAGGGTCGCAAGTAGGACGTAATAACCGTCTTGCCGTCGAAGATGGATTCAAGGCCGTCCTCGATCGCTAGTCGCTACAAACCGTTGAACGGGCGGCCCGGAGAGCTAGGCACGGTCTCACAGCAACACACTGCCACTCAGGACAACCCTTGCCAAGATTCGGCATAAAGTATTCATGGTTCTGTTCATACATTTCCGCCGCTGACGCAAAACAGATGCGTCGTGCTGCGCAGAAACAGTTCACCGGCCGCGACGAGGGGCGAGGCCACGAATATCTGATCTTCAAACGTGTTTGTCGCCACAACCTCAAACTGCTCGCCCATTTTAACGATTGTTACCACACCGCTTTCGCTCGCCAGATACAACATGCCGCCTGCGCCGATTGGTGAAGCTTTGAAGTTGTCAGGCTGCGGCAATCGTTTCTGATGGTAGTAGGGCTGCCCCGTCGTCGCGTTGAAACAACTGAGCATGCCGCTGTCCGTCAGCGCGTAGAGTTTGTTGTCGTCGAGCACCGGCGAAGCCGTGTAGGAGGTGCCACGCGTTTGGCTCCAGACGACCGAATCGGTATTGCTCAAATCGCCTTCTCGCCCCAAGCGAACGGCCATCAGTTTTGGATCGCGAAATCCGCTCATCAAGTAAACCATGTCGTTCTGGCGGACCGGAGCCGGAATGACATTCACGCCAAGCCCCGCGCATTCCCAAATCACCTTGCCGTTTTCAGGATCATAGGCGCGAACTTTGTTCGTCGCGCTGACGACGATCTGTTTACGATTCTTGTAGTCGATGACGAGCGGGGTTGACCACGCGCTGATCTCGTCGCGCCCGACGCGCCACATCTCTTTACCGTTACGTTTGTCCAAGGCGACGATGAACGAACCGTTCTCCTGATCGAAGTTGAGGATCAGGCGATTGCCATCGAGTGTTGGCGCGCCGCCTTCGCCGAACTGATTACGCATACGCATCCGCACGCCCAGATCTTTTTCCCAGATCAGCTTGCCGCCCATGTCATAGCAGTAAACGCCGCGCGAGCCGAACGCCGCGTAGACAAATTTTCCATCGGTGACGGGTGAGTTCGATGCGAAGCTGCCGTAGACGCGGTGATAGCCTTCGTGCGGCGTGGTCATCTTAGCGACGCGTTCCCACAACGTCTTGCCGGTCTTCCGGTCCAGGCACATGACGATGAATTTGTGTTCTTCGCCCGCGCCGCTTCCTCCGTTGGGATTGCCCCGCCTCTGCCCGCCCCCGCCGGCATTCTGCTCCCCGGCGGGCGGCGCTGATTCAGGCTGAACGGTTTTGCCGGTCGGCACCGCCGTCGTCAGAAAAATCCGCTCGCCCCAGATCACCGGGGTCGAAAAGCCGCGCCCGGGAATCGCAACTTTCCATTTCGTGTTTTTCGTTTCGCTCCATTCGACCGGCGCGGCGGTGCGCGCCATCCCGTTGAAAAAGGGGCCGCGCCATTGCGGCCAGTGAGCGGGATCAGTGTCGGGAGCGCCGCTCACAAAAACGACTGGCGTCAACAGCAAGAACACCATGCAAGTGCTCGCAACCCATCTTTTCATAGCTTCACCTCATTCTTCTTGACTCTCAAGTTTGAGACCATCTCCGCGAACACGAACGGGCTGCCGCTTCTCCACGCTCTGACGGGCAGCGCTGCCCGTCAGGCAAGTCATCGCCACGGCGCGCGAGTCGGGAAGCCGCATGTATTCGGGGACGGTAACCTTTCGGAAGATCAGGTCTTGAAGACGAATGTCTCCGCAGCCGTGTCCGCCCTCGGCTTTCGGCAGCACTACTCGCTCGCGCTTGCCGAAGTTCTTGGTGACGTAGATTTCAATTTCCTCATATTAGGGTCAGATCGTAAACCTCCTGATAGGATTAGTAAACAGTAGGCGTGGATTGCCACGGTCATTCAGTTCTCGGAGTAATGCCGGTCGCCACACGCTCCAAGGTTTCCGCGACGACCTCCGGGACAGCAAACAGCGTCGCTATCCTCTTCGCGCAAGGTGGGTTGATTGCCCTTGACGATCATCACATAATCGCCGCCACCCTCCACAATCGTTTGTGCGACATCGCGTTGGGTGAGCAAGGCATCCATCGTAATCACGTGGTTTTCCAGCACTAAAGTGCGCAGCACGTCGCCGACTGCACCGATCTCATTGTCAGAGTAGTATCGAATGTGGTTAATACCCCGTAAACGCCTGTCGACTCCATTGCAACCGTCTTCACGCCACAGGCGGCGAGCCGTCGGCCAAGGCATAGAGGTCTGAGATGAAGACACCGAA
>JACCTF010000291.1 GCA_013812565.1 Pyrinomonadaceae bacterium
GTGGCAGTACGCCCAGATTGTATGCTTGCCCGCAGGCGCGCGGGTCGCATCGAAAAGACTCGGCTGTGCTAAGAGCACGAAAGGCTTTTCCGCGTGCCCGCCCTTCCACGGCGCGCGCTCCGCCGCCGCAATCTCATTCGACGTGCCGCCGAGATGTACGGTTCCGGCACGCAGACATTCCTTCGCACGCCACGGCACAGGACCGTCAAGCGCCCAGGGCAAGCGCATCTAATTTCCCAATAAAAACGAGTATTTAGTTGTTCAGCAAATTCAAGGTTCTGTGGCTCGTTGTGAATTTTCTGAGTTTCTTGTGCGATTCCACGAAACTCTTGAAACAACAGAAACCGTTCAAACGCTCAAGTTTTCGATTTTGCGAAGCATTTAGATGCGCTTGCCCTGACCCACGCGGCTCAGTAAACAGAACGAGCAACCAAGTGCCGTTTACCCCAGTGCTTACTTGTCGCTGCTATTTAACACCTTTCGCAAATCTACGGTACAATTTGGCACGCTACTTCTGCCTCTCACACCGAAAGCCTGACGCATTATGGCAACAATGGAGACCGCGCTTGCAGCGCTCCGCGAACATTTCGGCTTTGAAGATTTTCGCGAAGGCCAGCGCGAAGTTATCGACGCTGTGCTCGCGGGGCGCGACACTGTAGTCGTGATGCCGACGGGCGGCGGCAAATCCCTCTGCTACCAATTACCCGCGATGATCAAAGACGGCGCGACCGTTGTTGTTTCGCCCTTAATCGCTTTGATGAAAGATCAGGTCGATGCTCTCCACGCGCGTAATCTTCCGGCAACTTTTATCAACAGCTCAATTGACTTTGAAGAACAACGCGCGCGTTTGCAGGCCGTGCGACGCGGCCAGTACAAACTCGTCTACGTTGCCCCGGAGCGGTTCCGCAGTCAGCACTTTGTTGAAGTTCTTCAGAGCGCCCGCGTCGCTCTTTTTGCGATTGATGAAGCGCACTGCATTTCGCAGTGGGGCCACGATTTCCGCCCCGACTATCTGCGGCTGAAAGAGGTCATTGAGCGAGTCGGGCGACCGCAAGTGATCGCGCTCACCGCCACCGCTACACCGCACGTTCGCAGCGACATCATTGAACAGCTCGGCTTGCATGAACCGCACGCTATTGTCAGCGGCTTTGATCGACCCAACCTCTCGATCAACGTTGTGCAGACGCAAAAGGAGACGGAGAAGATCGGGCACATCAAAGCCCTTGCTGCCCGCAAGGGTTCGGGCATCATCTACACTTCGACGCGCAAGGCGGTTGAACAAGTCGCCGCCAAACTTGGCGCCGCAGGTTTGGCGGTGGTCGCCTATCACGCCGGGATGACCGACGAAGAACGCAACGAAGCGCAGGAAAACTTTATGACCGGGCGCACGCAGATGATCGTTGCGACCAACGCTTTCGGCATGGGCATCGATAAACCGGACATACGCTTTGTCGCGCATTACCACATGCCCGGTTCCATTGAAGCGTACTATCAAGAGATCGGACGCGCCGGGCGCGACGGCTTGCCTTCGACCTGCACGCTGCTGTTTAACTACGCTGACAAGCGAACACACGACTTCTTCATCGAAGGCTCATATCCTCCGCCCGACATCATCGCGCGCGTCTATCAAGCGCTGGTTGGGACGAATCAAAAACGCATCGAGCTTTCCACGAAAGAGATTGCTCAACGGGCCGGGGTGCGCAATGAGATGTCCGTTCAATCAGCGTTGATTATTTTGGAGAAAGCCGGTCACATCGAACGCGGCGCGAACAGTGAGAACCGCGCCGCAGTGCGTTTGCGAATGAACCCGCAGCAGGCACGTGAGAAAATCGAAGCGCGCCGCAGCACACAGATGCGACAGGTCTTGTGGGGGCTGCTTGGTGGGTACAATGTGAATGAACGAGCAGACACCGAACTGGACTTTGGAGAGTTCGCTGAAACCGTCGGTCTTGATTCTCAGGCGGTGCGACGCGCCGTCTCCTCGCTCACCGAAGCGGGCATCATCACGTTCCAGGCAGCGAGACGAACGCGCGGCGTACTGCTGCTTGATGAACGTCCTGTTCGACAGTTGCGCATCCAACCGGCGGAGATAGCGCGCCGCGCCGCGCTTGAACAGCGCAAGGTGCGCGAGATGATCAACTTCTGCTACACCGACCGCTGCTTTCGCGCTCACATCCTCGATTACTTCAACGACCGTCATCACGCTGCAATCTGCGGCACCTGCGGCAACTGCGTCGCGCAAGAAAACAGAGGCACGCTGCAAACGCCCCGCGTGCCTTCGCTTGAACCGCCCACTCAACTTGACGAGTTTGTGATGGAGCACAGACCTTTCGCGCTTGATCTCGAACATGAGTTGAGCGAGGCGACGCGCTTACGTCATGCGCAGGAGGCAGCCGAAGCGCGCCACGACTCTTCAAATAATGTGACCAACGTTACTGAGGCGCGAGAGTTGACGGACGAGGAAAAGCTTCACGTGCGTAAAGTCCTGGCGTGTGCGGCGCGCATGAACGGACGCTTCGGCAAGAATCTGCTTGCCGGAACCTTGCGTGGTTCACGATCCGGCAAAGTCGTTGAATCCGGGCTTGATCAACTATCAACCCACGGCATCTTGAGCGACTTGAGTCAGGGAGAAGTTATCGCCTACATCGATGCGCTCGTTGCCGCCCGGTGCCTCACGATCAAAGGTGGTGCGTACCCGACCGTGTCGCTCTCCGCACTTGGCGGTGAGGTGATGCGCGAACGCGCCGAAATCAAACTGGTTCTGTCAGTGGCAGCAGCGCCAACAGTCCGCGCGCCGCACCAGTCTCCTCAACTTCATAAACCAAACTCCATGCAGAACGGTGCAGGAAAAC
>JACCTF010000265.1 GCA_013812565.1 Pyrinomonadaceae bacterium
CCAACATAAAAAGATTTAAGCGTTGTGCGGTGCTACTTAAATAATAGAGTGACTCCCCTAATCTTTCGCTTCGCTATAAACTTGTGTACCGATGTTTGGTTCGCCCATTACAACGCGCACGATATTGCCGGATTTGCGCATGTTGAAGACCATGATGGGCATGCGGTTGTCCATACACAAGGAAATGGCTGATGCATCCATCACCTTTAACCGCCGCTCCAAAACTTCCTGATAGGTAATTCGTTCGAAACGAGTTGCCGTGTGATCCAGTTCAGGATCAGCCGAGTAAACGCCATCGACCTTGGTCGCTTTTAAGATCACGTCCGCTCTGATCTCCAGTGCTCGCAGGGCCGCCGCGGAATCCGTCGTGAAGTAAGGGTTGCCCGTACCCGCAGCGAATATGACGACGCGACGTTTCTCGAGATGGCGGATCGCACGGCGGCGGATAAAAGGTTCGGCCACCTCTGGGATATGCATTGCCGAGAGAACTCGCGTGTAGACGCTCAGTTTCTCTAACGCATCTTGCAAAACAACGGCGTTCATAACGGTCGCAAGCATGCCGATGTAATCAGCCGATGAGCGATCCATACCGCCCGCGCTCTTCGAAACACCGCGAAAGATGTTGCCGCCACCCACCACTATCGCAACCTCAACACCCTTATCGTGTACGGCGCGAACCTCCTCGGCCACCGAGCGTGCCACCTCGACATCGACGCCATAGTTCTGCGCACCCATCAAGGCTTCGCCGGACAGCTTCAACAAGATGCGATGGTAAGCCGGTTGTGATATGTGCTCTTCGGCCTTCATTAATCTTTATGTCGCTTACTGGCCGCCGCCCGAAAGCGCAGCCACTTCGCTGCCGAAATCATCGGCACGTTTCTCTAAGCCCTCGCCCATCTTATAGCGCGCGAAGCGCCGAATCGTGATGTTCTCCTTGATGTTCGCGATCTTCTCTGTGAGCAGATCGCCAACCGTCTTCGCCGGGTCTTTGACAAACGGTTGGTCAAGCAGAACGGCCTCTTCGTAAAACTTGTTCAAACGACCTTCGACGATTTTGTCAATTACCTGATCAGGCTTGTTCGCGTTCTTCGGATCGTTCTTGGCCTGCGCCCGCGCAATCTCTCGTTCTTTGTCGAGCGCTTCTGCGGCAACTTCCTGTCGCGAGACATAGCGCGGTTCGGCCGCCGCGACGTGCATCGCCACATCTTTGACCAGTTGTTGAAACTCTTCGGTGCGCGCGACGAAGTCGGTTTCACAGTTGACCTCAACTAACACGCCGACCTTTCCGCCCATGTGAATGTATGAACCGACGGCACCTTCGGCCGCAATACGGCCTTCCTTCTTTTTAGCCGAAGCTAACCCGCGTTTGCGCAAAACCTCAATCGCTTGATCTTCATTGCCGTTCGCTTCTGAAAGCGCGTTTTTACATTCGAGCATCCCGGCCCCGGTCTTTTCACGAAGCGCCTTGACCGCGCCTGCTGTAATCTCCGCCATTACTAGAATCTCCTGTGTAGAATCGCTTAAGTGCTTGTTTCAAAGCTGCAATAACTAGAGACAAATTGCATACTTATTGCTCGTCGTGCCTCTAACAAAACTGTTTCGCCGCTACTGAGTAACAACGCGGGCGAGCACCTTTAAAAGAAAGCGCAGCCGAGCGGATGGTCCGCACCACAGGCTGCGCTCGTTGAAAATAGACTTTCTGCTGTGTTAACTCGCCACGCCGACTGTCTCCGCACCCTTTTCTTGCTCGGGAGACGATGTTGGTTGAGTGCCGCTACCACTGCTCGCGCCAGCAACCGGTGCGCCGGTTCCGGCTTGCGGATGATCACCGACCGAATCAGGTTGTTGACCGGTAGTTCCAAAACCCTGATTGCCAGAGACAGACATCTGCGTGTCGGTCGGTAGCGCCGCATCATCTTCAGTTTCTGCCGAACCGTTCTCCACGGCGCGCGTCTGTCGACGGCGACGCTGTGGTTGCTGGCCCCCTGCGTCTTCTTCACCCGTTTGCTGAGCCGTGCCGTCATCTTCCGCTTCCTTCGTAATCATCTGCTGACCTTCAATCACTGCGTCGGCAACGCGCGAAGCGAAAAGACGAACAGCACGCAAAGCGTCATCGTTTCCTGGAATAACGTAATCAATTCCCTCGGGCGAACAGTTGCTGTCAACAACCGCGATCACAGGGATGCCGAGGCGATTGGCTTCCGCCACG
>JACCTF010000348.1 GCA_013812565.1 Pyrinomonadaceae bacterium
CCATGAAGCGTTGTAATCACCGGCAGACGGCGTCCGGGCTTGAGCGATTCGCGGGCGAGGATGGCGCTGATCGAATGCGGAATCGCGTAATGCACATGAAGGAGATCAAGGCGCTCGGTTTCAGCGACGGTCGCCATCTTGGTCGCCAGTGCCAGCGTATACGGCTGATGCTCAAAGAGCGGGTAATCCATCATCTCGACTTCATGGAAGCGTACCCGTTCGCTGAGTTCCGTCAAGCGCGTCGGAAGCGCTGATGAGATGAAGTGAACCGTGTGGCCGCGCGCCGCCAGCTCTTTGCCGAGTTCGGAGCCGACAATGCCGCTGCCGCCATAGGTCGGATAAACGGTGATACCTATATTCATGAACAGATGCCAGGTGTTAGATGTCAGTAGAAGCTTTTTACTAACATCTGACATCTATAAATACAAGAGGCAGACGACCCTCGCTATCGTCTGCCTCTCGTCTCACATAGCTGCCTCACCTAAAAAAGGGAAGCAGGTAAATGAGCGCCGCAGAATATAAACCCGTTTCGCGGTTTTGGCAATCTCTTTGCGAGGTAATCTCAACAACATTCGAAACTCTTGCAAAAACTGCAGATAAACCCACAAGATTGACCTTCTTGAACAGAATTATCTTAAGCACCGTGTTTTGGCATGCGCCGCTCTGACGGGCGAGCGAAAGGGAAGTATAATGTTTGGGCAAATGTTCAGGTACTGATTGTGCGCCTGCCAGGTAGCTCGCGCGAGTTATTGAAGCAAAGTAATTGATTAAAATCTGAGGAATATAGAAATGCCGAAAATAGATAACATTGAAGAAACGCCGAATCCGAACGCCATTAAATTTCTTCTTAAAGAACCGATTACAAATGGGGCGGTGCGCTCGATTCAATCGGCCGCTGAAGCGGAGAACGATGCACTTGGCAAAGCTTTATTCGACGTTGGTGAGGTCGTCTCCGTCTTCTACATGGATCGTATGATCACCGTTGAAAAGACGGATGACGCGGATTGGGATGATCTTCTGCCGAGACTTGCCGTGCCAATCCGCGCGGCTGAACCGCCGAACAAAGCTAGTGCCGCCGCTGCCGCTGCCGCAGTTGGCGGATCAATTGCCGCCGTCGTGAACGACGATCCGCGGCTTGGGCAAATCAACGACATCCTCGATGCACGCATTCGACCGGCGCTGGCCGGTGATGGCGGCTGGCTGGAGATAGTTAGCCTAAAGGACGACACGCTTACCATCCACTACCAGGGAGCATGCGGCAGTTGTCCGAGCGCCATTTCGGGAACGCTGATGGCTATCGAAGGAATGCTCCAACAGGAAGTTGACCCGGACTTAGAGGTCGTCACAGTTTAGCTGCTTAACCCGAAACGCCGCGCAGACTCTTTATAATCCGCGCGGCGTTCTTCGGTGTTGAAGGGCTTATGAGTAGATGTTCATCGGGCGTGTCAGTAGCGCGACGGGATCGTCAACGTTCAAGGCCTCACGCACATAGAAGGCTTCGCCCGCCGCGACACCGATCAGCGAGCCGTAGTAGCCCATTTGCGACTCGATTTGACCAAGGAAATTCTTGTCGCTGATGCGCGTCGCCGGTTCTTGTGATTCAGGAAGGTGGAACTGCGAAGCATGCGCGCGGATCGACTGCATCTTCTCGGCAACGAAATCTGAAACATCAACGATGAATGACGGTATGACAAGGCGCGAGTAGACGCTGTGTGCGACCATCGGAACACGCACCGGAGGCTGTCCCGCCCCCTCGTCGTAACGGCGCATGCTCGCCAGCCGGGCGGCTTCGCGCACGATGCGGCAGGTGCTCGAGTGGTCTGGATGCGGATCGTCCCAGTGTTGGGTCAAGATCACCTTCGGCCGGTGGGCGCGAATCACGCGCACCATTTGTTGACGCGCTTCTTCGGTCGGCCAGATGTGGCCGTCCGGCTGCGCAAGGTTGAGTCGTACATCCAGTCGAAGGATGCGCGCCGCTTCACGCGCTTCTTCGGCACGCATTTCAGGAGTACCGCGCGTACCCATTTCGCCGCGCGTCATATCAGCGACGCCCGTGCGGTAGCCGAGGGATTTCACTTTCAAGAGCGTGCCGGCCACCGTCAATTCTGCGTCATCCGGATGGGAAAAGACGGCTAGTATATCGAGTTCTACGTTGTTTTCCGACATGTTTTCTGGTTACTTTGTTTAATTGATTTTCTGAAAGAGGTTTAACGTAAGGCGGCTTGCAGGTCAAGCGAAGCAACCGACCCGGCGTGAGGCACGATCCCGCTTAAAGAACACCGGCCTTCGTACACCAAACTCCGAACTCTCACCGTGTTGACCTTTGCCGCAATCTATTGATAGCCTGCCTCGCGATAAGGACACGGGGTGATATGAAACTCACGATACTCGGATCAGGAACCTCTGTTCCACATCCGCAACGAGCAGCATCTGCCTACATGCTTGAAGTTGACAACAAAGCAATTCTTTTAGATGCCGGAGCCGATGCAGCACACCGCATGGCTAAGGAAGGTTTGGACTGGGCTGGCCTTGATGCGATCTGGATAAGTCATTTCCACCTTGATCACGTCGGCGGTCTTGCGCCGCTCTTGTTCGGCACGAAGTATGCCCCGCAAACGCAAGCCCGACGAAAGCCGCTCGTAATCTTCGGCCCGCGCGGAATAATCGAGTTGCTGCAAGCTTTTGATGAAGCAAACTCCTACGAATTGCTGAAGCAACCTTTCCCCGTGGAAGTCAGAGAGGTAGAACCGGGCAAGGAGTTTGAAATTGTAACGAATCTTCGGGCGCGTACGCTCTCAACGTTGCACACACCTGAGAGCCTTGCCATTCGACTGACCGATACCAACAATTTATCCTTCGTTTATACTTCGGATACCGGCTACACTGGCACCCTCGCGCCGTTTGCGCACGGGGCTGAACTGCTGCTCGCAGAGTGTTCGTTCCGGCAGATAAAACCGGTTGAGACGCACCTTAACCTAGCGGAAGCTATGCAGGTGGCCCATGCCGCCGAGCCTGCGCGAGTAGTGCTGACGCACCTTTATCCAGAATGGGACGGCGTTGACATAGCGGCTGAAGCGGGAAAACTCTGGCCCGGCGAAACCGTTCCGGCCGCCGACGGACTGCGGTTGGAAATCATAGAACAGGAGTCAGAAATCAGGAGACCGGAGACAGAATAAAACCGGTGGCTTGCTGCCGATTATTCTGACTCCGGTCTCCTGACTTCCTTAATGAAGAAATGAAATCTCGATTGATCGTTAATCCGGTGTCTGGCACGGATGCTGGCCCGAGCTATCTGCAAACTATCAACGAGCGTCTGCGTGAACGCATCGGCGATATGGACATCGTGATGACGGTGGCCGCGGGCGATGCTATGCAAGCGGCAGAGAAGGCCGCACGCGAAGGCTACGATCATCTCTTCATTGCCGGCGGCGATGGCACGCTCAACGAAGTGGTTAACGGCGTGGCAAGTGTAGGCGGGGCACTGGCGAACACAACTTTTGGTTTGATTCCCCTCGGCACCGGCAACGATTTCGCGCAGGCGCTCGGTCTGCCTGAGGACGTTGAACAGGCGATCAGTATTCTGTTTGAAGGCCGTACAATTCAGGTTGATGTCGGCGTCTTAAATGATCGACACTTCATCAACGTATCCGCGGGCGGCTTTATCGCCGAGGTGTCGGATGCGGTTAACCCGCAACTGAAATCCGTCGCCGGCAAACTCGCTTACTTAATTGGCGGCGCGCAGGTGTTGATGGATTATGAGCCGGTCGGCGTGCGACTCCGCGCGATTGAAAACGGTGTCGCGCGGAACCGCGAACTGGACATGGAAATGTTCGCCGTGTGCATCTCGCGGATGGTCGGGGGAGGGCGTCTTATCGCGCCGCATGCTGTGATTGACGATGGACTGCTTGACGTGTGCCTTGTGGAAGCGATGCCGACGCTTGAATTCATCAGTCTGCTGACACGCATCTCAGCTGGCGACCATACGGAAGATGATCGCGTCGCATACTTCCGCGCCAGCGAACTCGAACTTCATTTCAATCGCACGATCAAAGTCAACACTGACGGCGAAGTGCTCGAAGCTGACCGCTGTCATTACCGCATCCTACCGCGCGCCGCCCGTTTCCTCGCCGGCGAAACCCCCTATGCAGCAGAGAAAGGATGAAGGACTCACGAAAGGATGAAGGCGGAAGGATGAAGTGAAGAAAGAAAAGCCGTTTGCCTGCTTATTCATCCTTCATCCTTTCGTATCTCCTTCCTACTTCATCCTTTTCTGTACTTCCCCCTCGCGGCGCGCGGTGTAGCCGGGGCGCGTGACGGCAATGCGCTTGTCGCGGGCTGCGGCGTCGGCTACTGTGACGCGCACCGTGCGGTAAGAGCCGTCGCGTGTTTTGTTGGTCGGGTTGTAGCTGATCACAAACTGTGTGCGAAGGTCGCGCGTGATCTCCTCGGCGATGCGTGGTAATTCGGACGTGGAGGCTGGAAAGAAGACGCGCCCGCCGGTCTCCTTAGCGAGCCGCTCCAATAAATTGACGGCCTTGTCGCGCGGGCTTTTACGGATGAAGCCGCCTTCTTTGTCGAGTTCGTTGACAAAGCCGATCACAAAGATTTGCACGTCGGCTTCACGCAAGCGGGCAAAAAGTTGCTCCTGTTTGTATTGGCTGTTGCGATCTTCGCCGTCCGTGACAAGGATCAACGCGCGGCGACGGCGATCATTCATATCGCCTTTCTTATACTGCCCGGCGCGCTCAGTCGCGAGGTACACGGCATCGATCACCGCCGTCTGCCCGCCTTCAACATAGAGCGTGTCGAGAGCCTCGATCAATGTGTCTTTGTTCGGGGTGAAATCTTGCACCATCTCGATCTTTTCGCTGTCAACAAAGCGTATCAGGAAAGTTTCGTCGCTCTGTTTGTTGCTACTAACAATGGTTTTTCCCGCATCAATCACCTTGTCGATCTGCGAACGCAAGCTGCCGGAGTTGTCGATCACCAGGCCGTAGCTGATGGGCACTTCCTCTTTTGTAATAAAGGAGATGGCCTGCGGCACGCCGTCTTCAAAGACGCGAAAATCATCTTGCCGGACATCGTTGATAGGACGGTTCAAGCGGTCAATCACGCGCACCTGGAGGTTGACCAAGTTCGTATCGAACTTGAGTGTTTCATCGTCATCCACCTCCTGGCCTGCTGGCGGCGGCGAGGACGGCAACGGTTGCTGCTGTTGTACGGCGGATGACGATGGAGCGCTGCCTGACTTTGAAGCGTTTGGAGCAGTGGGGGCGGTGGTTGATGGTGCGGCAGGCGTAAGTTTTGGTTGTGGAGTTGGCTTCACAGGGGCAGCGCCGCTCGGCGTTGGTTCGGCGCGGCGCGGGCGCACTTCTTCGGGGCGCTGCTGCGCTTGACCGGTGGGCGAAGCGCAGAGAAGAACGGCAAAAAGCGCCGCACCGACAA
>JACCTF010000359.1 GCA_013812565.1 Pyrinomonadaceae bacterium
GCGAGACAGGTCAATTGGATGCGCGCTTCGTTCTATGGCGAGCGTTCTGCGGTGAATTTGAAATATCCGTTGACACACTGCCGAGTGAACTCAGCGGGAAAGCAAAAGAGAGGTGGGAGCAATTGAAGGAGACACAATTAAACAAGTCGAAGGAAAGTAAATAATCACGCCTGGCTTTTTCCGACTTAGTGCCTTTAGTTTGAATTGATCCCTGGCGCGTAAGCTCCTGCAAGAAACGGATTCGTGAGCCGCTCACGCCCGATGGTCGTCTGCTCGCCGTGCCCGGTAAAGGCGCGCACATCATCACCGAGCGGCAGTATTTTGTTCAGTAGCGAACGCATTAACCGCTCGTGAGATCCGCCCGGCAAATCAGTTCTTCCAATCGACCCGGCAAATAAACAATCACCGACGATGGCACTCCTCTCACGCGCTTCGAACAGCACGACATGCCCCGGACTGTGGCCCGGACAGTGCAGCACTTCAAAGTCAAGCTCTCCCACTTGGTAACTCTCGCCCTCCGTCCAGTAACGATCAACCTGCGGCGGCGTTTCGTAGTCCACACCAAAGGCCGCCCACTGCCAACGCGGAATTCCGACCCAGGCAGGCTGCTCGGGTAGTTGCTGGTAAATCAACTCATCATCTTTGTGGAGAATTATTTCAGCTCGGGGCTTTAGCCTTTTAAGTTCCGCGACGCCGCCGATGTGATCCATGTGGGCGTGTGTGAGCGCGATGGCTTGAAGCTCAAGATTCATCCGGTCGAGCGCACGCACAATCAACTCGACTTCGCCACCCGGATCAACGCAGATCGCCAGCCGCGTCTGCTCGCAAGCCACAATGCGCGCGTTTTGCTGGAAGGGCGTGACAACAAAATCTTCGATGATCATTACTATTTACTAAGGCAGACAAGCGTTAGCGGTTAAGTCTCGGCAGCGCCGTGTGAATGACTTCAAGCCGGAAGGAACTAAAGCCAATTGACAAGCACGCTCGTCAAGGCGTTTGGTCATTGACCGGAAACGTGAAGCTGAAAGTGTCACGCTAAGAGTTTCTTAACCACCTCTCCATGAACGTCAGTCAAGCGGAAATCTCGACCCTGAAACTTATGGGTAAGCCGCGTGTGGTCAAGGCCCATAAGGTGAAGGATGGTTGCATGTAAATCATTGACGCTCACGGGGTCTTCGACGATGTTGTAGCCGAGTTCGTCCGTTGCGCCGACCGTCACTCCGCCTTTGATGCCGCCGCCCGCCATCCACATGGTGAAGGCGCGCGGGTGATGATCGCGGCCCATGAATTTCGATCCGGCGCGCCCTTCATTCATCGGCGTCCGCCCGAACTCGCCGCCCCACACCACGAGCGTCGTATCAAGCAGGCCACGCTGTTTCAAGTCCTTGATTAGTGCGGCGGCCGCCCTGTCCGTTTCGCGGCACAAGCGGGGCAGCTTGTTGATGAGATCGTCGCCGCGTCCCGTGCCATGATTGTCCCAGCCGCGATGGTAAAGCTGCACAAAGCGCACGCCTCGCTCTACAAGGCGGCGGGATAGCAGACAGTTATTGGCGAAGCTGGCTTTGCCCGGTTCCGTTCCGTACATTTCATGAATGGACTGCGGCTCCTTCGCGATGTCTGTGAGTTCCGGAACGCTCGATTGCATGCGGTAGGCCATCTCATAAGAGGCGATGCGGGTGGTGATCTCCGGGTCGCCCACATCAGCGAGATGTATGCGATTGAGTTTGCCCAACACATCAAGCGAATGGCGTCTCGCTTCGGGGCTGACGCCCTCCGGGTTGGTGATGAACAAGACCGGATCGCCCTTCGAGCGAAACTCAACGCCTTGATACACAGTTGGAAGAAAGCCGCTGCCCCAGCACGACTTGCCGCCGTCGGGTTGATTCTCACCCGAGAGCAAAACTACAAAGCCGGGGAGTTCGCGGCTCTCAGTGCCGAGGCCGTATGTCAACCACGATCCCATGCTCGGCCGACCGATGATCTGGTGGCCGGTGTTCATAAAGATCTGCGCCGGGGCGTGGTTGAATTGCGTGGTGTGCATTGAGCGCACAATCGCGATGTCATCAACGACCTTGGAGAGGTGCGGCAGCAGGCTCGACACTGCCGCGCCGGACTGGCTGTGCTGCTTGAAACTGTAGGGCGAGCCGAGCAGCGTCGGCGTTCCTTTAATAAAGGCGAAGCGTTCTCCCTTGATAAGTTCTTCGGGTATCGGTTGCCCGTGATACTCGGCGAGCTTCGGTTTGTAATCGAACAGATCGAGTTGCGAAGGCGCGCCCGCCATGAACAGGTAGATGATGTTCTTGGCCTTCGGCGCGAAGTGAGTAAGCTTGGCAACCGCGGGATCAACGTCGCTCTTTGAAGCGGGCGTGGTGCTCTTCGTGTGCGACACGCCTTGCGCAAAAAGACGCTCGTTCAAGAGTGCCGTGAGCGCCGCTGCGCCGATGCCGAATCCGCTCTGTTTGAAAAAATAGCGGCGCGTCATCTCTCGCAAAGAATCTTGGCTGTCGTCCATCTCACTTACTCCTTTGTTATCGTCTCATCGAGGTTCAACAAAATGTTGGCGGTCATCACCCATGCGGCCGTCTCGGCGGCATCCCCTTCTGTGGGAGACGGGGCAACATCCCCGTCAGTTTTCTCAGTCGTCTCCGGCCCGTGTGCAACTTTGCGTGCGGCCTCCGGGCTCTGCTTGAAGCGCGCTCGTTGCTCGTTATAGAGAGCGATGATCTGATCGAGTTCTTCGGCTTTGGGACGGCGCGAAACGCACAAGCGAAATCCAAGAACGGCGCGCGCTCGTTCGTCCGCGCCCGCCTCCGTCATGATGCGCTTTGCCAAACTGCGGGCGGCATCGAAGTATGCCAAATCGTTCAGGGTGGTTAATGCTTGCAAGGGCGTATTGGTGCGCACGCGCCGCACGGTGCAGAACTCGCGGCTCGGCGCGTCGAAGTTTGTTAACCCCGGGTATGGCGAAGTGCGCCGGATGAACGTGTAGAGACCTCGACGAAAGCGGTCTTCCCCTTCGCTCATGCGCCATTGATCATCGTTATAGGGGATGGACCAGACGCCCTCCGGCTGTGAAGGAAAGACGCTCGGCCCGCCGATCTTGCGGCTTAGTTGACCGCTTGCCGCGAGGGCCATATCGCGGATCATCTCGGCTTCCAAGCGGAAGCGCGGGCCGCGCGCGAGCAGTCGGTTATACGGGTCGCGTTCCAGCAAGGTCGGAGTCGCTTTTGCGGATTGACGGTATGTGGCTGAAGTGACGACCAGCCGGTGCAGCTTCTTCATGCTCCACCCCTCGCGCACAAACTCGGTGGCGAGCCAGTCGAGCAACTCCGGATGGGTGGGCCGCTGCCCTTGCGTGCCGAAGTCTTCGCTGGTCTCAACAATCCCGCGTCCGAAAAACTGTTCCCAAAACTGATTGACGGCGACACGCGCGGTGAGCGGGTTGTTCTCATCCACCAGCCAGCGGGCCAGTCCTAATCGGTTAGCCGGTTGATTCTCAGACAGCGGGTGGAGCGCCTCCGGTACGCCCGCAAACACCTGCTCGCCCTTGGCCGTATAACTTCCTCTGATCCTCAAGTAAGTAGATGGTCGCTCGTAAGATGAGCGCTCCTGCATCACTAAGCTGCTAACGATCCCAAGCTTGTCTAGCGATTTGCGCAGTTCAACGAGGCGGTCTCTGGTTGCTTTAAGCTGCGGCGAGGTGGTCGAGCGGTAGTAGGTGGCTAAATCCTTCTTCTGCTGTTCGGTGCGGTGGACAATCGGGATCGCTAAGATGAAGCGCAAGGGGGCAACAACGTTAACAACGCTGGTCGGGTTTTGCGCCGTGGTCACTGATAAACGAAAGCGTCCGATGCCCTGACCGATGTATCCGGCTTCGTGCTTCAACTTGATCTTGAGTAGTGTCTCTGTGCCGGTTCCAAACGGCTTCTCTGCGACAAAGACCGCCTGGCGATTGATGCGAGAGTTCTCTTTCGTCGCATCAATTCCCCACCCCTTTGATTCTTTCGCCAGATAAACCTCTGAGGTCTTCGCCTCCCTTTTGACTAAGTTCTTAACCTCAAGCCCACGCTGCGCGTCGTCGGCCACGGCGTCAGTGAAGGCGAGCGAGGGCAACTGTTGGGTGTCTTTGGCAGAGTCGGCGGTAAGTGGTGCGGCTTCTACTTCAAAACCCGTTAGGATGAAGTTGCCGTATGGATCGCGGCCCGGGCCATTCTGCGGAAGCTTCGGATCGGTGAGAACTTCCAAGCGTAGGCCGGTGATGTTTTGCAGATTGGTTTTCGCGGTGACGACGTAGGTATCTTTCTCAGGGTTCTCGCCCGTTACTAAGATCGTCTTATCCGCCGACTTTGTGAGCGTCGAGCCTCCGGTTGAGGAGACATCGATTGTGTCAAGCGTAATCCAATCATTCTCTGCGCGGGTGACTTCGCGTTCCCACGCGGCTTGTCCGGCCTCCAACTCTGAAGATGGAGACTCGATGATCGCTTTGAGTTTACCGATCTCCGCTTCAAGCTCGCGGCGGCGAGCGGCCTGTTCCTGGGTTGGCAGTTCCAGCTTCGGCTCAGACAACTTCTGCTCAGAGACGTTTGCCGGTCCGACCAGCTCATACTCCGCGTTGTTGAAGAAGGCGAGAAATCGGTAGAACTCTTTTTGCGTTAACGGATCGTATTTGTGGTTGTGACACTGTGCGCACGCCAGGGTCGTCCCCAGCCAGACGGTTGCCGTTGTGCTGACCCGGTCAACCAACGTCTCCCAGCGCGTCTCCTCAGGATCAACGCCGCCTTCTTCGTTGAGCATCGCGTTGCGGTGAAAGCCGGTAGCGATTCTTTGTTCGGTGGTCGCATTGGGAATCATGTCGCCCGCGATCTGTTCAATCGTGAAGCGGTCGAAGGGCATGTCCTGATTGAAGGCGTTGATTACCCAGTCGCGGTATTTCCAGGCCGAGCGCCGTCGATCCTTCTCGTAGCCGTTCGTGTCGGCGTAGCGCGCCAGGTCGAGCCAGGGTCTCGCCCAGCGTTCGCC
>JACCTF010000368.1 GCA_013812565.1 Pyrinomonadaceae bacterium
ATCTTCACTCTGACATCGAGACGCTTGAGCGCATCAAAATTTTGCGCGACTTGCGACGCGGCGAATTTGACGTGCTCGTCGGCATCAACCTGCTGCGCGAAGGATTGGACCTACCCGAAGTTTCGCTCGTGGCGATTCTCGATGCCGACAAAGAAGGCTTCCTTCGCTCCGAACAATCCTTGATTCAAACCATCGGCCGCGCCGCTCGCAACGCACGCGGCAAAGCTATTCTTTACGCCGACAAAATAACTGATTCGATGCGCCGCGCGATTGACGAAACCAATCGCCGGCGCTCGCTTCAGGAAGCTTATAACAAAGAGCACAACATCACGCCGCAGACCATCGTTAAGTCTATCGATGCGACGCTCGTCACAGCCTACGAAGCCGACTACTTCAAAGTGCCGCTCAACTTGGAAGCCTTCGAGGAGTACACCAGCGAGAATATCGAAGCGACGATTGCCAAACTCGAAGGCCAGATGCGCCACGCCGCCAAGAACCTTGAGTTTGAACGAGCCGCCGAACTGCGCGACCGCGTCAAGTATTTGCGCGAGCGCGAACTACAGATGACCTAAACTGATTAATCGAAAGTCAAATTATGTTCCGTTTCACTACTGCCGGGGAATCACACGGTCGTGCGCTGGTGGCGATCTTGGAAGGTCTGCCCGCCGATGTGTCGATTGATGTGGAACAGATGAACCGTGAACTCGCTCGGCGGCAGTGGGGCTATGGGCGCGGCGGGCGCATGAAGATTGAGCAGGACACAGCGGAGATTTTGAGCGGTGTACGTCACGGGCGAACTATCGGCTCGCCGGTGACGCTGATGATTGAGAATAAGGATTGGCAAAATTGGACTGAGGTGATGAACGCCGAGCCACGCGATGTTCCAGATGAGAAGGCGCGACGGCTTAGTCGTCCGCGTCCCGGTCATGCTGATCTTGCGGGCGGACAAAAGTATGGCGCACGCGATTTACGAAATGTGCTGGAGCGAGCGTCGGCGCGCGAAACAGCGGCGCGTGTCGCCTGCGGCGCACTTGCCAAACAACTGCTCGGCGCATTCGGGATCGAGATACGCAGCCACGTTGTCCAACTCGGCGGCATCCCAGACATCCCATTGGAACTTTTGTGGGAACATATCGCAGCCATCCCCGATGATGCGCCGCTTCACTGCGCTGATGAAGCGGCGCAGCAACGCATGGTTGAACTTATCGACGAGAAGAAGCGCGAGGGCGACACGCTCGGCGGTATCTTCGAAGTTGTCGCGCGCGGCGTTGTGCCGGGCCTCGGGTCGCATACCTCTTGGGACAGCAAACTTGATGGAAGATTGGCTCAGGCGATCACATCAATCCCGGCGGTTAAAGCTTTTGAGATCGGTGCAGGCGGACGCGCCAGTCGCTTGCCCGGTTCCGAAGTTCATGATGAAATTCTATACGATGAAGCGATACGGCAATTCACGCGCCGGACAAATCGCGCGGGCGGCCTCGAAGGCGGCATTACCAACGGCGAAGAGGTGAGAGTGCGCGGACACCTCAAGCCGATTTCAACGCTGCGCCGCCGTCTTCTCTCCGTTGACATTGATACCAAGCAGGAAGAACCGGCGGGCTTTGAGCGTTCGGATACGACGGCGGTTCCGGCCGCAGGTGTGATCGGCGAAGCGATGGTCGCGCTCGTCTTGGCTGGAGCGATGCGCGAGAAGTTCGGCGGTGATAGTCTGACGGAGATGCGGCGTAACTTTGATGGCTACCGTGAACAGTTACGCAGGTACTGAAACCTAATCTTTTAAACTGAGTTAACTCAAAGGTTGAAGTGGCACCCTGAATTGGTGTGGCGGGTTAGCACGAGGTTGATTCTCATTAGAGAGGCGCATTATTTAATGGCATTCAAAAAGTCGCGTAGTGGGTGCGTTTCATTGAAAGCTAATTTTGCCCAACTGATGCAGGTTTAAGCTCATCAAGGAGCAACTTCAATTAATTTTCGCTGTCGAATGTGCTGAATTCTGGAACTAATAATTCGTTTGAGGGCGTCCCCGAACCCTGAGATTCGCATAAATAAAGCACTTTCGCTTGTCAATGAAACGCACCCACTAAGGAAAATTATGGAGACTATAAAAATTCCACGTTTTAATCGCGCTAAAGATAACGATTCAGGCGAGCGGCGAGCAGATGAAAAGAGAATGTGGTTAAAAGAATGCCTGTGAAGACGTTTCCGGCAAATTGGTTAAACTAATTGACTTTATACGCTATTTCATTTAATCGCCAATTCAGGGTAAATACCGGTTTATTAAACCGTAAAACGGTATGGAAAATAAAAATTAAACTGGCACTTGTTTGAGAATCAGTGGTTACTAAAATGTTCATATGTCTTAAAGGGAGAAATAAAAATGTCGCAAAGAATTGATTATATGAAAGC
>JACCTF010000273.1 GCA_013812565.1 Pyrinomonadaceae bacterium
GCTTTTGCTGCTTTGATTTGTCTTGCAACAACTAAAAGCATTGCTCTAGGTTTCCACACCGCTGCTAAACTCTTATAGAGTTGCTGATGCTGTAAAGACGCTTGAATTGATTTAACTTTCACTCCACTTTGCTGTTTAACTACGCTGTTAACTATCAGGGATTGACGGCAAAACGTGAGCTAGATGCGATACGCTTTACGGACGCGATGGCGAAAGGCGGCACGCTCGAACTCATACACGTTGACACAGGCTTTACTTTCCAGACGATAAAGCTAACTCCGGGCTTCGTTCCCGCCACCGAGCCGGATTTAATCAAACTTATAGAGAAGGTCGCTCTAATTCAGAGTAAAGCTTGCGTGCCTATCATAATTCCTGAAGCATCTGAAAGTGAAAAGGAGATATTTTCTGCCAAGGACGTAGACATTGCTTTTGAAACAGCACAAAAGATGGAAACCGGGCGCGCGATACTTAATGTCGCGCACTGGCAAACTGCGGTGGACTTAGCATTGGCAAAGAAGCTAGTTGACCTGTTCGATAAGGGTGAGCCGGTGTCGCTTAGCTTCAGCTTTGAAGATGAAACAGTAACCATCTTCGGCATGGAAATTCACTTAGGCATGGTAGTTCTCACATGCGAGCGAACAACGATGGCTGACGAAGACTTAAAGGCACTCAAAGAAGCTGTAGCAGCGAATCAAGAGAGAAGCATTCTTGTACGCTTCACCCCCTCCGAAGGCAGCCCGATGTTGGCGCACTACCCTGCTTGGCTGCCCACAGACCAGCGGGATTTCCTCGTAGGACAACTCGACAGAGCCGCGACTGAAGCGGGTCGAGTCATTCCTGAGTTGAGCAAGTATAGCGACAAGGAAGAGTAGTAGTGTCACCTCTCTTAATCGGCGCAACCTCAATGACGTTATAACCGCCGGGATGATGCGCGCGGCATCTGCTGTTGTTGTCGAATATCGCTTGCTCCTCCGGCGTGATGCCCGCCAGCGCTGCCGCATTAACAGCCGAATCAATTGTTTTGTGCTACCAAATTAGAACCCTCGACAAGCGGCGTCTCACGAGAAAGTTCGGCACTGTGGATACCGATCAAGTTGTTTGTGGGTCTTCCCAGTGCGGGTGGTGTCTACGCTTCCCAGCTACGGAATCAAGATAAGAAAGAACTGTGAGGGATAGGCAAGGGCGGGCGAAAAAGGGTTGGGGAAGAAATCGTTTTGACTACGAGTCGCTGCCGTATCGGATTCGACTTCCATGCTACACACCAGATCAATCGTTCTGGTCGCAGTCATCGGAGAGGCCCAAAGGACTCGAACAAAATGTATTGACCAAACGGCCGATTCACCTCATAACAGATGGTGTTGTTGCATCGCAGACATGCATCTTTCGCCGCTTTTTCCGATCAGTTTGATTCTCTTTTCCGTCCGACTATCATGCTCGTCGGCGGGCAGTACATATCTCTTTCGATTTCCACGAAGCCTGCTTCTCCAAGCCACGCTTCATACGTCGCGGCAGAACGCTCGACATCGGGCGCTTGCCAATTTATATCTTCCAAACAAAAGAGCACTGGGATGAGCGGGCCGGTTCGATTATCATTAAGAATCCACCCGCTGATGATACACGCGCCGCCGTCCGGCAAGCGTTCGTAAATCTTTCGCAAAAGGTTCCGGTTTGTTTCCTCACTCGCGACCGAGAGCAGATTAGCGAGCAGTGCGATGTCGAATCCGTCGGGCAGTTCATCTTCCTTGAAGTTCCCGGCCTGCGTTTCGATGCGACCGGCAAGGCCGCTCGCGCGGACAAACCTGCGCGCCATCCCGACAATGTTCGGAAGGTCGAAGACCGTCGAGCGAAGTTCGTTGTGCAGCCCACAGATGCCAAGCGACATCCCTCCCGTGCCGCCTCCAAGATCGAGCATTTTCCGGTAAGGTGAAAAATCATATGATTCACCGAGCGCATGTCCGACCAGCAAGGAGAGATTGTGCTGCGCGCTCATTGAAGCCTCTCCCTGATCCGCCTCCTGTGGTGTCTCGTTATCACTCTCTCCGGGCTGCCATTCCTGAATCTTGCGCGTGAGATCTGTCCACAGCGGGTAGGAT
>JACCTF010000380.1 GCA_013812565.1 Pyrinomonadaceae bacterium
GAAATCGTCTTGCCCGATGGCTCGCTGATTCACGTAGGCGGAAAGACGTTTGACCATGCCGGCTATGACATCGCTGGTGTCTTCGTCGGCTCGGAAGGCACGCTCGGTATTGCCACGAAGATCACGCTCCGCATTGTCAAACGTCCCCAGACCATTCAGACGTTAATCGCCGCCTTCAATTCAACCGATGAGACAGGCGCTGCCGTCAGTGAGATTATCGCCGCGGGTATCCTTCCAGCCGCCGTTGAGATGATGGATCGCTTGAGCATGCAGGCCGCCGAAGCCGCCGTGCATGCCGGTTACCCGATGTGCGAAGGGTTGCTGCTCGTCGAACTTGATGGCCCAACGATTGAGGTCGAGCAGTTGATGAATCAAGTGAAAGATATTTGCACCGCATGCGGCGCATGGGAGACACGACTGGCCCAGTCGGAAGTCGAGCGCGCGCTGGTATGGAAAGGACGCAAAGCCGCCTTTGCCGCGATGGGGCGCGTGTCGCCTAACTACATCGTGCAGGACGGGGTGATTCCGCGCACGGCTTTGCCGCGAGTGTTAAGGGAGATCGCACAGTTGAGTACGGCGGCGGGACTTCGCGTCGCCAATGTATTCCACGCAGGCGACGGCAACCTGCATCCGCTCGTGCTCTATGATCGAAAGAATGAGGGCGAGGAGCACCGGGCGGAAGAACTCGCCTTCGACATTCTCAAGTTATGTGTCGAGGCCGGAGGTTCAATCACGGGCGAGCACGGCGTGGGGATGGAGAAGAAGAAGTTTATGTCGGCGATGTTTGCCGAGCCTGACCTTCAAACGATGCAGCTTGTGCGTCATGCCTTTGATCCGGAACAGTTATCAAACCCTGACAAAATCTTTCCACGGCCACGCCTCTGCGCTGAGAAGACCGGCCCCTACGAGCCGCACCCGCTTGAGGTCGCCGGTGTCGCTGAATTTTTCTAGAGCAGACCACTTACGGATTGCGGATTGCGGATTTGGGATTGCGGATTTGGGAACTAAAGATAGGCGGCAGTGTCTGCTGCTTCTTGTTCTTTAATCCGCATTCCGCAATCCCAAATCCGCAATCGTTTGGTCTCTAATGGTGAAAATCAACATTCCTCTCATTCAACTTGACGAGTAGAGGATGTTCTTGCAAAGGCAACAATGAGCGCACAATCCGAAACCGTGTGGACTAAACTAAGCGCAATCGTCGGCGCAGACTTCCTGCGACCGGCTTCACCAGCCGACATGATCGACGGCGTACTTCCACAAATGGTGGTTGAACCCGGCAGCGCAAATGAACTGGCGCGCGTGCTGGCCCACGCAAAAGAGGTTGGACTCTTTGTTGTCCCGCGCGGCAACGGAACGAAATTGGACTGGGGCAATCCTCCGCACAGGGCAGATTTAATCCTTTCAACCAAACGGCTCAACCGTGTCGTCGAGCACGCCTGGGGTGACATGACGGCAACGGTTGAAGCGGGTTGTACGGTCGCGGATTTTCAACACGTGTTAGCTGAACACAACCAGCGCCTCGCGCTTGATCCGTTGTGGCCTGCGCAGTCTACAATCGGCGGCATCCTCGCCACCAATGACAGCGGAGCGCTTCGCATACGCTTCGGAAGCCTCCGGGATTTGATTATCGGCATCACCGTCGCACTCCCCGACGGCACGCTCGCCAAGAGCGGCGGCAAGGTTGTCAAAAACGTCGCCGGTTATGATCTTCCGAAACTCTTTACCGGTAGCCTCGGCACTCTCGGCGTAATCACTGAAGCGACCTTTCGTTTGTATCCGCTGCCACGCGCCACACAGACTCTCTGCTTTACCACTTCGACATCCGACGAGATGAGCCGCCTCGTGCTCGCCATTCAGGATTCAACTCTGGTCACGACCGGTTTGCAGATTGTTGTGGAAGAAACTTCGGCACCTCGGATTTGTGTGCGCCTTGAGAGTGTACAAGCCGCGATTGAATCGCAGGCGCAGCACTTGATAAAGATCAGCGCGCAGACGGGTGCCGAACAGGTGGATGTTTCAGCAGATGAATGGAACGAGCCGGAGCGTTTGTGGCAGGTTGCGCCGGGTGGGATTGTCTGCAAGATCAGTGTGCTGCCGACGCAACTGGGTCAGTTGTGCGAGGGGGTGCGCGCTGCACTGTCGCCGCTGCATGCGAAATGGAAATTAATCGCGCAAGGCTTCGGCGTCTCTCTGCTGCGCATGGAACATGCGGACGAGAAGTTGCTGCTTGATGTGCTCGATTTTTTGCACAATTTATTGAAGCAGCTTGACGGATCGGTTGTCGTCTTGAGTTGCCCGCTGGAAATCAAAAAGCAGATTGATGTCTGGGGAGACCCTGGCGATACACTGCCGCTGATGCGCCGCATCAAGGAGCAGTTCGATCCGAGTGGGACGTTGAATCCGGGACGCTTTGTAAGAGGAATCTAATGGCCGAACCAACTGTCGAAGCTAAACCAACCGTTGAAGCAGAGCACACGACGCTGAGGGTCTTCGATGAGCATCATCCGCCGTCCACGGAGCTGATCGGCGAGTGTGTTCATTGCGGCTTCTGTCTGCCGACGTGCCCGACCTACGCGCTCTGGGGCGAGGAGATGGATTCACCACGCGGTCGTATCTATCTGATGAAGCTCGGGCTTGAAGGGCGCGCCGAGATGACCGATACCTATGTGGGTCACTTCGATAAATGTTTAGGTTGTATGGCCTGTCTTACGGCATGTCCATCGGGCGTGCAGTACGACAAGCTGATCGAAGCGACGCGCACGCAAATCGAGCGCAACTATCCGCGCACGCTTCCCGACAAGCTGTTTCGCCGGATGCTCTTTGAACTCTTCCCGCATCCCAACCGACTTCGCGTGCTGGCCCTGCCATTATGGTTCTATCAGCACACAGGATTACAGAGTTTGCTCCGGCGCACGGGTCTTTTGAAACTACTGCCCGCGCGCTTGCAAGCGATGGAGAATCTCGCGCCGCCCGTGTCGTTTAGTGCGCTGCGTTCAAAGATGCCGGAGCGATTGGAGGCCGTTAATTCACCACGACGACGCGTCGGGTTACTGCTCGGCTGTGTGCAGCGCGTCTTCTTCGCCGATGTGAATGCGGCAACCGCCCGCGTGCTTCAAGCCGAAGGTTGCGACGTGATAATTCCGAAGGAGCAAAGCTGCTGCGGCGCGCTGATGGTTCATGCGGGTCAGGAGGATCAAGCGCTCAAACTCGCCCGGCAGACGATTGATACGTTCGAGAAAGCAAGCGTTGACACGATTGTCATCAACGCCGCCGGGTGCGGTTCAACGCTCAAAGAGTACGGTCATCTCCTGCGCGACGATCCCCACTATGCTGAACGCGCCAAAGCTTTCGCCGCGAAGTGCAAAGACATTTCAGAAATACTTGCCGAACTCGAACCTCAAGCCCCGCGTCATCCATTAAATTTGCGCGTCGCCTATCATGACGCCTGCCATCTCCAGCACGCGCAAGGCGTCCGTCTACAGCCGCGCCAGGTGCTCGCGACCATTCCAGAGCTACAAGTCTTAGAGATTCCCGACTCCGCGATTTGCTGCGGCTCCGCAGGCATCTACAACATGGTCGAACCGGAAGCCGCGCAACAACTCGGCGACCGCAAGGTGCAGAACATCTTACAGACGAATCCTGATGTGATCGCCTCCAGCAACCCCGGCTGTCTGCTCCAAATCATGGGCGGCCTGGAGAAAGCCGGGCGTCCCCTGCCCACCGTTCACATGGTCGAACTCCTCGACGCCTCAATCCGCGGAACCCTCCCAGCCGCCCTCCACCAACGAATTGAATAACAATCAGACTTTGGACTTTCGACTTTGGACCTTGGACTTTCGACCTTGGACCTTGGACTTAAATCCCATGCGATTACACTTCACCCTTTCGCCCAACGAACAACCCGTTCCCTTCGCCTACCAACACCATCTCGTCGGCGCATTCCACAAGTGGATCGGGCGTGACAACGAGCTTCACGACCGCGTCAGCCTCTACTCGCTAAGCTGGCTCGACAACGGACGCCTCGCGCGCAACGGTTTTGAGTTTCCGCACGGCGCGCACTGGTTCATCAGCTTGCATGATGAATCGCTGGTTGGGCACATCGTCAACCGTGCGCTCGCGCAACCCGAAGTCTGTTTCGGGATGCGCGTCACACGTATCGAACAGCAAGCGACGCCGCACTTCGACGGCTATCACACCTTCAAAGTCGGCAGCCCCGTGCTCGCCCGCGGCAAAGAAGTTGCGGGCAAAGTGAAACACCTCCTCTACTCCGACCCGGAAGCCGACGAGGTGCTGACCACCACCC
>JACCTF010000392.1 GCA_013812565.1 Pyrinomonadaceae bacterium
CTCTTTGCTTTTATTGAGCAACAGTTGGCGGGCAGTCTCTACCGCACTACAGGCAAGCACCAGGGCTTTGCATTCGATTTTGGCGACCGCCCCGCGGGGTGAAGTGTACTCGATGCCTGAGACAAGCCTCCCCGAGGCGTCTATCAGTATTCCCGTCATCATCGCTTCGGTGAACATAGTAAGATTGCCCGTTTGCAGCCCGAGCCGGATGGGCATGTTGGCTGAATTGTATTTAGAATCCGTATCGCACCCCTGCATGCACCGTCCGCAGTAGTGACAGGGGCTGCGTTTAGACCAATGCTTCTCGGTCAGGATGGCCTTACGCTGGGCGATGAATTCTATCTTCCGCCCCCCGGCTTTCAGCTTTTGAACACCCCGCTGCAACGCCGCCTCCGGGCAACGCATCCGCACCGGCTTCAAGAACTCACCGTCAGGAAGGTTATCGAGACCATCCTTATACCCATAGACGCCCATGAAGCGCTCGGCGCGACTGTAGTAGGGTGCTACCTCTTCGTAAGAGATCGGCCACTGGCGGAAATCCAGCGGGCCGAACCGTAAAGAGTGACCGGCCCAGCAGAGCGAACGACCTCCGACCGCCTTCAGCCACCCATGCCTCGGGCGGTCGCCGACAGGAGTGAAGTGATCGCTCTCCATTCTGAGTTGCGGGGGAGCGGTAGCGTACTCGGCGATGCGCGGCTGGCGCATCGCCTGCGTTTTGAGATGCGGAGGGGAATTGCGCCCCGATTGTAGTTGCCTCTCCAGCACCTCGTAAGGCCAAGCATGCGTGTTGTAATCAATGCCGGGGCGCAAGCTGCGCCCGGCTTCGACCAAAGCTACTTTGAGGCCGGCCTTTGCCAGCACGTATGCAGCGATACCGCCCCCGGGACCACTCCCCACCACGCAGACATCAAAATTGCGTCTGTGCATCTATTTGTCCTCACTTGTTAAATGTTTTTAGATTAGGACTTACGCAGTTGGACGAAGAATCAACAACTTATGGAAAGTCATGATTTCGATAAGTCCTTTGTTTGCAACAGCGGCTTTTTCAATTGCGTAAGTCCTAATAGGACAGGTGCAAGCACCTCCGTGCCATCTAAACGATGAATCAATGACAAGTGCAAGCACCTGCGTGTCAGTCTTCGATGTATCTGAGAGGCAATTTATAAGCAACCTCGCGGAGCATCGGTTGTTGATCAGGCGCGCTTCTTCTCAACGCATAGAAGCGGATTACTTTAGCATCAATATCTACTTCACACCGCACCAGACGATGAACCCATCTTTCATCCACTGCAAACTGATGCCCAAGGATACTGGCCTCTCCTTGATCGTTGGTTCGTCGGATGTAAATGATTCGTCCGCGCACCTTCTTCTTGGCGTCAAACTCCCACCGAGCCGGAAACTCTCGCCGCTCGGGCGCCCCGTCGCGTCTGGCTGCGCAACGCACAATCTTTGCTTCGATGTAGCGATCCGACTGCTTGCGCAACCCATCACGCGACTCATGCTCAAATCGCGCCCAGACTTTTTCTTGCCATTTCCCGTTAAAGCTTTCGATTGCATTCTGCAATCCGTGTTCGCGCACAGGAGCAAACACCGGAACTACTCCCAGACCAAGACACATTTTTATAACTCTGCCGATGGTGTCTCGGTGTTGGTGCGGTCCTTGGAATCGATTGTCGTTATCGAACTGCGCGTAATCAGGCAGTCCCCACTTCTGCCAATGCCCCAGCATGGCTTCGAGAGCCAGTCCGGTGTCATAAATATTGCCCGGCCAGGACTGACACAGACCGCCGTGCAGCGCCACGGACGTTCAACACCTCGACCGCTATTCCACCTTTGATGACCAATCCTTCGACGAAATCAAACTCGTCTATCTCAGCAAGTCTTCCGGCCACATCCGGCAAGTACCACCCCTGCGGTGGCGGCCGACGGCGTACTCGCCGACGGAAGTCTGCGCGCGCCGGCGCGCTCAAGGATATAGCCAATCGTGCGCAACGCAGGGATCTGTTCTTCGCCAAGCTTTTCCATTTCGCGTCGGATGGCCGCCGCGCCAAACTCTCCGAGCGGGCTTTCGTCGCGCAACTGTGTGCGCAGTGTCATCACCTTTCGCTCCACTTCGCTGCTTACACGATTGGCGACCCGTTGCGGCGCACTAGACAGATCGCTGAAACAAGTGCGGTCAAGGCGTTTGCCTTTCGCTCTCTCAACCCACCGCGCCACCGTGGGGCGAGAAACACGAAACTTGCGGGCGACTTCTCTAACAGAGTGGCCGCGCCGAACCATCGCAACCATTTCACGGCGCCGTTTTTCGTCATTACTTTTTTGCTCATTCTAATTCGCCTCCATCACCGGTTTTCTATTAGTCTACTGGCATGGAGGTGCTTGCACTT
>JACCTF010000435.1 GCA_013812565.1 Pyrinomonadaceae bacterium
AGGTAGAGTAGCCTGCGGCAGCATGGAAGGTAACCACCTTCTGTTTGAGGTTACTTTCACCGGCAAAGGTATAGCTAATCTTAGTTATGACAAGGAAAAGTATTTAGTGGGGGGGTGGTTCATCCGCTACAGGTTTGCGCCGTCAGATATTGCTGAAGAATCGCCCAAGTGAGTATTTTGTCACTCATCGCCTTTGAACATAGAGCGTCTTTTCTTCTGTGCTAGACTTAAAATGAGTATAGCGTTTTGAGGTATTACAGCGATGCTTACCACTGACACAAAGAGAGCCCTAAATATCCCCGGCCTGATCTGGACTGACCCGGAGAGAATGAGCGGAGCGCCGTGCTTCGACGGCACACGAGTGCCAATAAAGAATCTTTTTGACTACCTCGCCGGTGACGAGACAATTGACGAGTTCTTAGAGGGCTTCCCCGGCGTGACCCGCGAGCAGGCGGAAGCGGTGATTGACCTTGCTCGTAAGAAACTTCTCGAAGAGGTCTCGCCTCGTTGAAGAAAAAGATTCTTCTCGACCACTGCCTTGACTGGCGACTAGAGCGCTATCTACCAGGGCATAAGGTCGTGACCGCTCTTGATATGGGGTGGGACAAAGTAAAGAACGGAGCACTTCTCTCGTTAGCCGAGGGCGAATCGTTCGAGGTCTTCATCACCGCTGACCAAAACTTACAGTATCAGCAAAACCTCTCTGGGCGAACTATCAGCATCATCGTCCTTGTCACCCAAAGAAACGTACTCGCTTCACTCATTCCTCTTGCGCCGAAAGTCTTACTCACCTTAGAGACGATTCAGCCCGGCGAACTCGTCGAAGTCTCTGCGTAAGAGAATAAGTAATCAGCTTTAGTTTTCTTGTTTCCCCTCTCAGTGCTGACGGATTAAGATAAAATCCTGTCCCTACCGAAAATGCCATCCGGCCTGGAAATACTTGCACTTCCCACAACTGCTCGCCATACTTCTCCAGCTTCATTCAACCCTTGTACCCAGGCCTTAGTCATAACTCTCATGCTCAGGATGATCTTTCTCTTTCTGCGCGCTCTCCTCAGAAACCAATCGGCACTGGCAGCAGAAAACACTGCTTTGCGGCAGCAGCTGACCGTCTACAAACGCACTATCAACAGACCTCAACTGCGTCGAGGAGATCGATTCTTCTGGGTCATGTTGGCGCGGCAGTGGAAGAATTGGCGAGAAGTGCTGGTCATTGTCCAGCCGGAGACCGTCATTTCATGGCACCGGCAGGGTTTTCGTCTCTACTGGCGGTGGAAGTCCAAAGCACGGCAGTGTGGACGTCCCAAGATCGACAAAGAGATGCGTGACCTAATCCGTAGAATGTCCGAAGAGAACCCGCTCTGGGGAGCACCACGCATCCAAGCAGAACTTCACCTGCTCGGTTACGACGTTGCGGAATCAACCGTGGCGAAGTACCGCGTCAGAAGCACCAAACCACCTTCACAGACGTGGAGAACTTTTCTCGACAACCACATCGGACAGATTGCGGCCATCGATTTCTTCACCGTCCCAACAGCGACCTTCCGCACCTTGTTCTGCTTTGTCATTCTTCTGCATGATCGGCGACGGGTAGTGCACTTCAATGTGACTGAGCACCCAACAGCTGAATGGACCGCACAGCAGCTGCGAGAAGCATTCCCGTACATGGATGCTCCCACGTACTTGGTGCGAGATCGTGACCAGATCTATGGAGAGGACTTCTGCTCTGCGGTCAGAGCCATGGGGATCGAAGAAGTCGTCACCTCTCCGCACTCACCGTGGCAGAACCCTTATGCTGAGCGGCTGATCGGCACCATTCGCCGTGAATGTCTCGACCATCTGATCGTGCTTAATGAGGAACATTTGCGGCGCATCCTAAGTGAGTACTTCGACTACTATCACGAATCACGCCCACATCAATCACTTGCCAGGAACTCGCCAGTGCCACGCGAAGTGGAGATGCCATCGGCAGGGAGCTCGTGTCAAATGTTGTGGAAGTAGATTTAGTGCATCCTTGCCTCTAGATTCATTTCTCCTCAGGCTGCCATCACTG
>JACCTF010000443.1 GCA_013812565.1 Pyrinomonadaceae bacterium
TTAACACCGTGTCGGTTACGTGTTCTGACAACCCGTATATCAAAGCGTCCGCGAGCAACGAAACGTCTTCCAATATTGCCGTATTTAATAGATGCGCGAAGTATTGATGATCTAAGCCGAGGTGTTGTCTTCTCACGCTCTCAACTAGATACGTTATTAAAAATCGCAGATCGCCGTCCGATGCATCAACTTTGTACCATGCGACGTTCTGTCTTCGACGTCGCGCGAAGTCCGTGACCAACAGCGTTTTCCCGGTGCCCGCGCGACCGTTAATAATCGTCGAGGTGCAACAATCAAGACTATGATCGAGCGTGCGGAGCAAACGCTCACGCGACACACGCGGCAGTTCTGATGGCGTTGTGACTTTGTCGATGATAAGTTGCAATCTTGATCTACCTGGGCTGTGATCAACCTTGAAATTACGCACGATGATGTCGAACTTCGATGAACGCATCAAACCCCCCTGCATCTAATAACTCCCCTTACGCTAAAACCCTCTCGACGAATCAATGCCCTTACTTAGCTCGCCAAAGCCGCTAAATACTTTAGATAAAACTTACCCGACGCCACTTGAGGAATTCTTGAGGTTGTAATCAAAAAGTTGTATGGTTTTCGCGGCGTAGACCCAAAGATAAGTCAAACAGTGGTTTGTCATTCCGATTTAAGACTTGACCCCGCTTCTCGACAATCTATTTACGGCGATCGTGGACAGGCATCCCAGATGCCTGTCCATTCTGCGTAGCCGCTTCATCAAATGGACTTACCAAGCGGTGATCCTTACCCGCCGGCGAGTTTGTTTTCACCTCGCCAGTTTCATTCGTGTTGTTGTGTGGCTCATGCACCTCCCGCAGTAGCCCTACAAGGTCTCTGATATGAGCGGCCATTACCGCCATCTTCTTAACGCGGTGTTGTGCGTTGGCGTCTAAATCGTCGTGCAAGAACAACTGTATTTGACCGAAAATCTTGGTCAACTCGACATCGGTTCCGTGTCGTACATTTTCAACCAATACGGCGGTTGCGGCGAAGCGGGCCTCGTATATAATTACCAAGTCACGAAGACGCCTCACCTCATCATCCCCCGTTTCTCCAAACTGTATTTCATGCTTTTCCATTGCTTAACTCCTTAAGCTAGGTTGTGTTCATCCGTCGGTCATCGACCTTGAAAATGAAATTTGTCATGGCGGGCAGTAACTGCCGCCTCCCAAGCTTCGAGGGAGAGTTTGGCGGACAGTTCTTGAGGAATGCTTGAGAAAGGATTGTTATGGAAGAAGGCAGGTTAAGAACTTACGTGCAGTAACCTATCTATTTAAGAAGCCAACTTGAGGCCGGTACGCTCTGTCCACAGTGAAGCAAACTTTTTTATGAAGGGATTTTCGCGGCTTCAGCAGCTACCCCTTCCGCTCTAACTTCTTGTTGAAACGCAATTTCCGGCGCCGACACGAAAGGTTCAGAAGGGTAGAAGTAGCCGTGGCAGAGGCATCCCGCTTCACAGTAGTTTCAGACTCAAGAATGCCTCAAGCCGTTACCGCTAGTGTTACCTGGTACACGTTGATTTGCACTAAGTTCATTGCATGTTAATCAAGTTCCGTCGTCCGAAGTTGTTCGGATGAAATCTGCTTCTTTAGGCATAGATTACCAGGACCGTGAACAGTATGTTCCACAAAAAAACACGTCAGTTTGTCGCTTTAGGCCTTGTTCTTCTACTTTGCGTCGGCTCTGCGAAGGCGGGCATCACAATCACGGGAGCCAATGGCATTACGGCGACCGGCGCCGATGGCATAACGTACGTCAACACTTCAGGGATCACCGCGACCGGCGCCGATGGCTACCTCGCTTACAACGCGAACGGCATCACGGCGACCGGCGCCGACGGGATCACTGCCACCGGCGCTGACGGCATTACCGCCACCGGAGCAGACGGAGCGACTTACACAGGAACCAACGGGATCACGGCGACCGGCGCCGACAGCATCACGATCACGGGAGCCGATGGGATCACGGCGACCGGCGCCGACGGCATCACGATCACGGGAGCCGACGGCAAAGCCTATAACGCGGATTCGGTTTCGATCACACAGCCAAACGGCATTACGGCGACCGGCGCCGACGGCATTACCGCCACGGGTGCGGACGGGATCACCGCGACCGGCGCCGACGGGATCACCGCGACGGGTGCCGACGGCATCACAATCACCGGCGCCGACGGCATCACAATCACCGGCGCCGACGGCATCACTG
>JACCTF010000444.1 GCA_013812565.1 Pyrinomonadaceae bacterium
GGGTGGAGCCTTCAACCTCTATGAAAAGGACGCCGGCGGCAGGGGACAGGACGCACTGCTGCCCCAGTCCGCCGACCGCAAATTCCCCACCGACTGGTCGCGCGACGGGCGCTACATTCTCTACCGCCAGATTGATCCACAGACGAGGTATGACATCTGGGCCTTGCCGGTCTTCGGCGAGCGGAAGCCCTTCGCCTTTTTGCACACGGAGGCCAACGAGGCAGCGGCAGTGCTCTCTCCCGACGGGCGGTGGCTGGCGTATAGTTCGGACGAATCGGGCCGCTACGAGGTCTACGTCCAGAGCTTTCCGGGCGGCGGCACCAAGCGGCAGATTTCGATTGGCGGCGGGATCGGGCCGCACTGGCACGGGGATGGGAAAGAGTTGTACTACCACGCGCCGGACGGCAAGTTGATGGCCGTGCCGGTCACGAGTGGGGCGAGCCTCGCCGTGGGTGCGCCCGTGGCGCTGTTTGAGTTTCGCGCCAGCGGCAACGTGATTATGCCCTACTATTCCGTGACTCGTGACGGCCAGCGGTTTCTGCTGAGCACGATTGTAGAGACCGAGGCAGCGGCCCCGCTCACCGTCGTGATCAACTGGACGGCGGAGGCGAACCGAAAATGAAGAGAACCTGGCTTTGAGGGGAGTAAGCTGACAAGGGTAACACCTAGTTGATTCGGGCGAACGTTGGGTATGAAGGATCGCGAAGGCAAGCCGCTGCTGAGAGATGTGACGTCGCTGTATGTGAACGCGTCGCCGCGTCGCCGCTTCTTTGCTCCGCCAGCGGCGTTTGCCTCCGATGGCAGAACGGTTGTCTTGAGCCAGGATGAAGCGCATCATCTGCGGAAAGTCTTGCGAATTAAAGCGGGCGAGACGGTGTTTGTGTTTGACGGTGAAGGTAGAGAGTTTGCCTGCATCGTCCCAGAGGGGCGCGAGAGCGGACGCGGGCATGATGTTTCGGTGACGCTCGACGTGGATATGCAGGTTGCGCCCGCAGCCCCTGAGTCGCCGCTTGAGCTATCGCTTGCCGTGGCGCTGCTCAAAGGCGAAAAGTTTGACTTGGTTGTGCAGAAAGCGACGGAACTGGGCGTAAGTCGCATCATGCCCGTTATGACAAAGCGCGCTGACGTGCGCATTGTTAATCCGGGTGAGGGGACGAAACGCACACTTCGCTTTCAGCGTCTCGCGTTGGAAGCGGCCAAACAATCCGGGCGCGCGCGCGTCCCCCTTGTTGATGCGCCGGTCGATTTCGAGACTTTGATAACCGCGCCTGCCTCGCCGGGTTGGGAGGAACGACGCTTGATGTTTGCGGAACACTCGGGGCGCGGCTTGACGGAAACTTTCAGCGAATGGAGCGCGCCACCAAAGAGAGTAACGGCGCTTGTCGGTCCAGAAGGTGGCTGGGAAGACGACGAGATAGAGCGCGCCCATATGGCCGGATGGGATTGTATTACGCTCGGCGGGCGCACGCTCCGGGCAGAGACAGCGGCTTTCGTCGTTGCCGCACTCTTACAACATTTGTGCGGCGATCTCGTATAGAAATCTTGGCTCAATGTTTTGCTTAACCCGCGCTTTGACGGCGCACCCTGCATAGGCGCACAATACCGGCCGCAGCGCAATCTAGAGACAAGACCGAAAACAAAGCGCTGCCAAGACATCCGAGTGTTTTGTTCGGTACGATAAGAACCGGTTGGCAATAAGTTCTAAGGAGCATTCTAAGAATGGCAATGAGCAAAGAAGATGCCGTGAAGCGTGCGCGAACTGATTTGGCGAAGCGCCTCGGCATTCCTGAAAGTGAAGTTAAAGAAGATGGGGTTGAGCCGGCGGATTTTCCAGATATGGCGCTCGGTGCTCCGGTTGACGACGAGATGAGCGGGCAGATGATTAGTTCCGGCCACCGCATTCGCCTGAGTGCAGGGGGTAAAAGCCATGAGTATCGCGCCAGCCGCGATCAGCTTCGGCTCTACAATTTCAATGGCTCAAATTTCCGCGTGTAGGTGATGAGTCTTTATTCTTGAAAGTTGTGAGGTGATGTTATGAACCGACAGAATTTCCTCGGCCATTTAGCATTGGCACTAGCGCTTATTTTGGTTGCTGCCTTCATCGGGCAAATGCGGCGGATGCAGAGTTGGCATCGTCAGTTAAGACCTGCCGAATCGGTTCAGTCCGCGAGAGCCGGAGCATGGCTATACGAAGAACCAGCGTGGCCTGCGGAAGCAGATGTGCTTGTACGCTTTCGTTCGGGCACGTCAAAGGAAGCCATTGACAACATCACCGCGCGCTTCGGCGACCGCATCGAAGACCGTATTGAATCGGTTGATGGATTGACAGCCATTGATGACGAGGACGGACTTGATCCAGAGGCAGTCGTTGAAGAGTACCGCGCCCTGCCCGAAGTTGAGTACGCTGAACCGAACT
>JACCTF010000447.1 GCA_013812565.1 Pyrinomonadaceae bacterium
CAGTGATGCCATACCTGTCCTTCGCCGAAATCAATCTGGCTAGCGTTACATTGGTATGTCACGTTGCAGTAACGGTGACACGGATTGGGCAAAACCGGCTATTTCGCTGCGGATGGAATTTTCGGTATGGACACCTTAATTCCTATGAAACAAAAGTGACGTTTGTTGGGAAATACCCTTAATGCGCGTAGAATGACGCCCTCTTGAATGCGACGCCTTGTCGAAGGCGATTCATTAAAGCAGTCGGCAGAGTCATAGCTGGCAGTTGCACCATTGTCACGATGCGCCATCGCTCTGGGGAGACCATCGCTTGACAAGTCAGTGCCCGCTCGGAACATCAAAAGAGAACTTATAATGGAGCTTACTTCACATGTTGCTAAAGCCACTGAAATGGATAGTAAATTCAGCTTCGTCGCTTCTCTTCACGCTGATTGCCGCGCTGGTGCTGTGCGCATTGCTCACCTCTCCGGCGGCGACGATTACGGCGCGGGCGCAAGGTGAGAGTTCCGGCCCGGAATACCGGGCTTATTGGGTCGAGACGTTTAACACTGCGTTGGGGACGCACGCCGATATTGATCGCGTCATTGATGCCGCTGTGCAGAGCAACGCCAACGCGATCTTCGCGCAAGTGCGGCGGCGTGGCGACTCCTGGTACTTGGATACTAAAGAGCCGCTCACGCAAGTGCCGGGGGTCGGCGAACCTGATGAGAACGGCAACTGGACTTTCGATCCATTGCGCTATCTAATCGAGCAAGCTCACGCGCGCTCAATCGAAGTTCATGCCTTTGTGATCATCGGCTCGATCTACAACGCGCATCCGACAATCACCGGTCTGCCGCGCGATCCGAAGCACGTCTTCAATCAACATTTTTGGAACAGCGAAACCGGCGCGCTCTACGATGATGTGGATCCGCGCCAGTGGGCGACACGGTCGCTTGTGCATAACCCCGACGGGACAAGCTTTGCGGGACATCGTTACGGGGCTGAGTGGTACATTGATCTTGGTCACCCTGAGGCGGCCGCCTACACCGTTGATGTCTTAACGCATCTCGTCAAACAGTACGCGCTCGACGGCATCCACCTGGACCGCATCCGCTACCCGGAGGCCCCGATTGATCGCTATCTAGGGCAGCAACCGCTCGGCATCAACACCGGATATAACGAAACGAGCGTGCGGCGCTTTAAAGCTCGCCACGCCGATGCTGCCACCTACTATCAGGAGAGCGATATCGGCACGAACGTCGGTACCGAAACCGCACCGCGCATCATCACCGCTGCCGACGTTGGCTACCCGCGGACCAACGATTTGTTGTGGAACGATTGGCGGCGCGAGCAGGTCACGAACTTTGTGCGCCGTCTTTACTTGAGTGCGACCGCAGCGAGCCCGCGCATTAAAGTCTCCGCGGCGTTAATCTGTTTCTGGACGGGCCCTGTGGCGAGTGGTGGATGGGAGCGGACCGAAAGCTACTACCGTGTCTATCAGGATTGGCGGGCGTGGGCTGAGGAAGGGATTTTGGATGTGCTCGTGCCGATGATCTACAAGCGCGAGCATGTTGAACTAGAACGCGCACAGTTTGACGACTGGCTGGCATTTACGAAGGAGTTGGCGCGGGCCAATAATCGCCACGCGCTGCCTGGCCTCGGAGCATTCGTCAATAGCGTTGAAGGGACGCTCAGACAAGCGCGGCGCTCGCTCGCCCGCGCACCGTTTGAGGAGGAAGAAAAAGCAGATGGGGTGATCTTTTACGCGCTCGGCAACACAACGCCGGGAACGATTGTCGGCAACAGCACCAACGCGGCCGTCACCAATAATCCGTTTTCCTACCCGGAGTCTGGGATTTCGACGCCGAAGCGTGCGAACGAGAACTTCTTTGCCGCGCTCCGTACTGGAGCGAGTGCCGACGGTGCAACCCGTTTTGAACACGAAGCGCTCACCTCACTATTTCCGATTTCTGTTGCGACGCCCGACATGCCGTGGAAGTCTGCGCCGGTCGTCGGGCATGTGATGGGATTGGTCAAAGGGCGTAATGATGTACGGCTTGACGGAGCAAAGGTGACAATCAAGAACCTGATCACTGGCCGCACGCGAAAGGCGAAGACGGATGGGAGCGGTTTCTATGGAGCGCTTGATTTGGCACAGGGCTGGTACATTGCATCAGCGCGAACGGACAATTGCTTGCTATTTTCGCGGATCTTCAGAATCAAACCCGGTCATGTGACAACCGCCGATGTGCGGTGAAGATGCTCCAAAGGGTTGATGCTCAACCTGCGTAACTGTAGGGTACACGTCTTGCCAAATGGAGACTGCCAACGTATTGGAAAAGACGTTGGAGAAAGTCACCTCGCGGCAGTGTTCCATTAAGCCGTAACACCGGGTCAGAGACTGCCCGTCTTCGTATATCTTGGTTTTCAAGCATCCCGATCCACCGCTCGGCTAGCTGTTTGTCTATCGGCTTATCCAACTCGGCAGTGTGGTTCGGGTAAGGTGCGATGCCTTTCTCGTGAACGCCAACGGGCCATGTGAACTTCACCCGCTGACATCCTCTATGTTGTGGAAGAACCCGAGAGTTCCGAAGTATTGTGCTGCCTTAAAGTAAGAAGATGCCGGAGCGACATCGCCGAATAAAACCGTAATCGCTCCAGCTTCATGAAGACGACGCTGTAACTCAGAGACATTGATGTTTCTTACCAGAGTCGCATCCTTGGCGGCCATCGCTCCAGCCAAACCAGCCGCCTGCCCGAGAGCCGTCTACGTCGGTTCCATGCGGATGGTGGAGAAGCCGACGTGACTGGCTGACACGGCAACGGGTACAAGCAAGCCGTCAACATTCTTAGGAACCATCACGCCGTAAGGTATCTGGTAGGGAACGGTCGGAAAAACAAATCCGCCTTCGGGTATCTCCGGGTAGTAGCTGTCAGGGTTCCTCACGGCATGACAATCCAGCGGATAGTCTCCGACCGCCACACTGTCCTTATGTAGTGGTGCTCGCACGCTGTTGAGAGGGCTCTGAGAGTCTCTCTCCGTAAAGACAAATTCGCCAATCATGCGCCGTGCTTCGCGGATGTATAGCACGGGCGGGAAATGGTCGGTCTCGACGAACCCTCAATAAACTCTGCTTTGGAGCAGTTCGTCCTTACTTCGCGGTGACCGCCAGGAAGAGAAAATCTAGGGCGTCGTTGATACGAGCTTTGAGGCGTCCCTGCTCCAAGGATGCCGCGCCGTTACCTGCAAGCGTGGCGACTTTGTACTCGCCTTTACCGAACTTCGGAAGTTCTACATCCATCGTGCTCGACGGATGACGTTCGCGAAACAGCAAGATGTACCCGCGACGGCGATCTTCATCGATAGAAGCAAAGCCGGTCCAGCTTGTTCCATCTGGAGTCTGACCAATGGGAACGATCCGCCCGCCGTGAATCCTCTCGCGGTGCGCTTTCCAAATCCTCACCAGAGCAGCTACTTCATCGACATACTTTTCGGGAAGGTTCGAGACTTCGAACCAGCCGAGCGGGCTGGCGAACATCGTGGTCGCGAACAGGTACGCCGGGCGGTAGTAAACGGGCGCGAGCGTGTCGCCCGGATACACCGATGAGTTGCGGGTGTTATTGAGAAACTCGATTCTCAGCCGCACGGGATCGACGTACTGCGCGAGCGACCAAAAGTTACGCAACGTTTGGTGCGGCCAGTACCGGTGCCAATCCGTGTAGCGGTTCTCGACGAAGAGCGGACCGACTTCCACCGCCCCGAAGTAGCCGGAACGGTTTTCGGCGGTCACGTCGAGGTCTAAAACGATGCGCCCCTGCGACTCGCGCATCACTTGATCGTAAAACTTATGCAAATTCTTCTCGCCCGTCTTGCTTGTGACTTGAACAAAGTCGATCTTGAAGTAGTTGACGCCTGAGTTTTGGTGCAGGTCAAGAATTCTCCCTGCATCTCGCTGCCAATTCGTGAGGTCATTCGAGCGATCCGGCGCATACCACAGACCGAACTTCATCCCGCTCTGTTTAGCTTTCTCGACAAGGGGCGCGAGACCTCTTGGGAAGCGTTTGGCGTTGACATCCCAGAAGTGCGGGTCGATGTCCCAGATGCTACTGCGTAGACCACTAGGCGGCGATGAGTTAGGGCTACTTCCCGTGGCTCTGGTGCAAACTCTGTCCATAGAGCAGCATGAGCTGAGGTGGTCTCCAGATTACACTTCACGCCGCGAGCACAGCTTCCCATACCTGTGGCAC
>JACCTF010000456.1 GCA_013812565.1 Pyrinomonadaceae bacterium
GGTCTGGGAAGCAGTGCTCGCGGCGTGAGGTGTAAGCTGGAGACCACTTCGGCTCTTGCTGCTCTATTTATAGAGTTTGCACCAGAGCCCGTAGCGCTTCTGCTGCGATGTGGTATCTTCTCGCCGGTTAGCGCGGGCGTTCGGCGTCCAAGGTTCAGAGGGAGAGGAGGTGATGTCCGATGGACTAGCCCATAAGAGACTTCCCGCCATGCAGGTGCGCTCACCGCTTGGCGATCACGTAAAGAATTTCTGCGGGATGTCCAAGAAACCACCCGTTCTCGATATTAGTTCCTAACACTGCACTAAAGAGGACACCATGTTCATGTTTCTACCACGTACTTTCGTGTCCCTATTTGCGGCTGCGACTTTTCTCACCGCTAATATTGGACTCGCCTCGTCCACTTTTGCTAAAGACTTCGAGGTCTGGCTAGTGGATCAATCGAACTCTTATGGCAAGACCTTCGGCGGCACGATTTATATTTATGATGGAGATGACCTCAAAGGGAAAGCAGCTTCGTCAGCAACTCCCACCGACGTTCTTGATCTCTCCGGAGCAACATCCGCTTTGTGCTTGGCGAGCACCGGGGCTAATCCTGTTCGTCCGCACATGCTGTTCTTCAATTCCACTCATAGCCATGCGATCTTGTCTTTTGTCACCAGCGGACACGTCGTGATTTTCAATGCGGCAACTGGCGCACCCGTGACGTGCATTCGCACGTCAGCCGGTGCTGGCGGCGCTCGTCAAGCGCACGCGGCGTCTCCTGCTCCAGATGATTCGTACATTCTCGTAGCAAACCAGAATGGAAAATTGCTCGAACGTATCAACGCCAACTTTGCAACCAACACGTTTACTCTGGATGATCAGGCAACGATTGATCTTGCGACGTGTACAACTCCCAATGGTGTGGCTTGTCAGGATACTCTACTGAGACCCGACAACGCGCCGATTGTCCCAGTCGTAGATTCGAGCAGCACGCTGGGATTCATCACGTTGCGTGGCGGAGGATTGTTCGTGGTTAATCCCAAAGCAACGCCGATGCTGATCATTGCCGAGTATGATCGCGGCAAGGTGCGCGGCGCCGGCTTTGCTGGCGCCCAAGCTGCTGGGTTAATGTATGTGAATTCAGGCGGTGGCACGGCAATAGATCCGCATAGGTTCGATGTCTATGCCTTCCCTCTCTCAGGCTACAGTGCCGCGAACCTCCCCAATACTCCGACTCCTGATCTCTTGTACTCAGACGATAGCGTAGTGCGGGATTCTCATGGGTTGGCGGTAATGAAACACGAACGCTTTGTCTGGGTGTTTGATCGCGAGAAGAACGTCGCGGAGATCTTTGATACAAAAACGCTGATACCAACGGAATTTGTGGTTCAGCATTTTAGCCCTCCTAAAGAGGAGGAGATCAAGAAATTTTCAAGCCAATTCTGATGGTAATAGAAACCGTTCAAGTCGTGGAACGGCGAGTGTCTGGCTGGGTCGTTGCGGCGTAACCGTGCAGAATAAGGATGGAAGTTCCACAGCATGGCCATCGCCCTTAATGAGAGGCGTGCACTTTCCTGCGAGTGATGAAAATATCTCATCGCATAGAGTAGGCGGTCTTGATAATTCATCAAGCGGTCAACCCCATTGGTGGTGCGCGCAGCCGAGGGAAAAGAATAAGCCATCACATAGTCGCTCGTTCGATGGCATAGCTTCAAGACCATTTCTTTCACCGGTGCCGTGAACTTTGACGCTTCGATCCATTCTCGCACTCGGCGTGCTCTTTGCGAGAATTGGCGTTTGTCAGCAGCTTGGTAAATATTCCAGACGCGGTCGAGAACTTCTTTTCGCACCGCACCTCGACAGCGGTCTTTGATCTTCAGGACAGCATGCAAAAAGCACAAGATCAACTGGATACGGGGAAAGAGCAACCGCCAAGCTTCACGCGTGGCAGGGAATCCATCAGTGGTCACCGACTGTGGTTGGTAGTCGGGTGAAAGCTGGCGTGCTTCTGCAACAAACTCGCCATAGCCGTGCTGCAAAGAGTCGGTGTCGGCTTTCTCCACCACGCTGACACCGAGAAAGCAGCCACCGGCAGCAGTGGTTGGCACATAGACTTTCGTGCCGCCAATCCATGTGTGCTTTTCGTCGGCGACCAAGTGGGCCGGCAACTTTTCGGGGTCTTTGACCGTTGTGCCGAGCAGTGACGGACGTCCGAATTGCAGATAGGCTCTGTGCCAAAACATCTCCGAGCGTCCGAAGACGTAGACCAAAGCCGCGAGGGGAACACCAAACTGCAACAGATACAGAGCTTTCTCGACCTCCTGCGTGCGCGCACTCATGTAAGGCATGACGAAGGAAGGACGCACTGAGTAAATTTCTTTGGTGGCTTTTAGTTTGACCCGACGGATAGATAGTTTTTGTTTGGTCGAGAAGTAACTGTCATGATAGGTAAAGCCATGAGGCCAATCTGTGGGAAAGAGTTCGGGATGAAGATGCTGCATCTGGTTCAAAAACTTGCGATATCGGTTAGTATCTTGAAGACAGGCTTGGTAGTGCGCTTCACTCTCAAATGCTAAACAGATATGCTTTGCCACGGACAACTCGAATGATTGCTGATGGTGTTGGTTTGATCACTACACATTATTCAGCAATCCCTAGAGTTGTCCTAATTATTCAGCCGATTTGATACCAACCACAAAATCCGTTGGTATTAGCAGATTTCAAGCTTCAGAATGGTGAAGTATGGCGAATCTCTCGCAATGTAAAGTGCAATAATTCGCCAGTCAATTTAGGCTCTTATGGAGACCTAGAGGGAAGTATCCTCTCCAAGGAAGATCTAAAATACATACTTATGCGAATCAGTAGTTGAAAAGACAGACAAGCAAAAGGATTTGGTAGAATTTTCTTACTATGGAAAATCAACTAATCCAACTATATTTGCTTGTCTGTCAAACTTACGATACTTGTTCCAAGTCGTG
>JACCTF010000474.1 GCA_013812565.1 Pyrinomonadaceae bacterium
GCGAGGAACTGTCCCTTCTTGACGTTCACAACTCTACCCGAGCGCGCCGCGGCTTCAATCAAATCCGTTTGACGCGAGAGGAACGCCGGAATCTGTAAGATGTCTGCGACCTCGGCGACCGATTCAATCTGCTCAATCGTGTGAACGTCCGTCAGTACGGGTACGCCGTGTTCCTCTTTAACGGCACGCAGGACAGCGAGTGCTTTATGCATTCCGATGCCGCGAAAGCTTTCATGCGAGGAACGATTGGCTTTGTCGAAAGAAGATTTATAAACATAATCAAGCCCGACCCGACGAGCGCGCTGGGCGCATTCACGCGCCATCATCAACGCATGCTCGCGTGACTCAACAACGCATGGCCCGGCGATCAACGTTAACCGGCCATCTCCGAACGTGACATCGCCGACGCGGAAAGCTTTCATCGGCCGTGCTTCCGGCTGCTTGCTCATTGAACATCCCCCTCGCGCGCACGATCTTCACGCGCAACCCGACGACGCAAATCTCTCAAGACTTTCTCCACGACGCGACGATTAAACGCCGCCGGTCGCTGCTGCAAGTAAAGCTCGTACTCTCTAACGGCGTCTGCAAACTGCCCCGTGCTCTCATATAACAAACCTAGATTGTAGTGCGCATCAGGAAAGTTTCCATCCTGCTGCTCGATGGCGGAGCGAAAGGCGGGTTCCGCTTCCTCGTAATTCTTTTGGCGTGCGAGCGCAGTCCCCAACGCCAGATAAGCTTCGGCGTCGCGACCGCCGTTCTGCTCGATAGCTTTGCGTAACGCATCCGTTGCTTCCGGTAAGCGGCGAAGGTTAAGGAGAATGATGCCGGTCTGGTAGTAAGCGTCCGGGTACGTGCCGTCCCGACTGTTGATCGCGTCGTTATAAGCGGCAAGGGCGTTAGCGGCGTCGCCCTGCCGTTGCAGCACAAAGCCGAGGTTGTATTGCGACTCCGGGTAAGCTCCGCCGCGCTGCTTGATCGCCTCACGGAACTCATCGGCGGCCCGGGCGAACTGACCTTTCTGCATTAGTATGCGGCCTAAGCGGTTGTGTGCTTCGGGGAAATCCGGCTGGAGCTGGAGCGCACGCTCGTAAGCGCGAATCGCCGCGTCATAGTTGCCGGTTGAGAAGTAGTATGCGCCAAGCCCGTCGAACTCGCCTGCGGTCTGCGGCTCGCGTTGTGGCGGAGTCGGTTCGGCGGATGCTTGCTGTGCATCGTTGCTCGCGGAAGTTGGAGCGGGGGGCGACAACGAGCGTCCGACGGATTCGTTGCTGTTTTCTGCCACAGGCGCAGCGGTGCGCGATGTTGAACGTAAAGAGACGAGCGCGCCGACCGTGAAGATCAATACTAAAGCCACTATCACGCTGCCGACCATCACACGCTTCTCCCGCAACAACGCGCGCCACGTCGGTTGCTGGTCGAGCAAGATGCGCAGCCGTGTGGCTTTCGGGATTCGTGACACAAGGCGATCCATGACTGTTGCCGCAAGCGTCTTCTCTGTTCGCCCGTTCTCTCCCTTCACCGTCACGGAAGCGGCAAGGGTTTTGCCGGTTGATGATCTACTTGTTTGCCCGCCCGGTCGCTCGCTATCAGTTGAAAAGTCTGCTGAAGTTGTATCGGACGCAGAACTGTTTTGCGTTGGGTTAAGAAGCGCATCAAGACCAACTGCCGGTTGGAGGTTAAGTTGTTCAGCCGCTCGATAAAGCTCTTGGTAAAAGGCCGCGGCATCGGCCGGACGATCCGCCGGGTTCTTCTGCAGCGCATGAAGCACAACATCTTCGAGCGCCTGTGGAATCGTTGGGACGATCTCGCGCGGTGGACGCGGAATTTGGGCGGATTGCTTTAACGCCACGGCGAGCGGCGTAGCACCGTTGAAGGGCGCAGATCCTGTTAGCATTTCGTACAAGATGATGCCGAGGCTATAGACATCAGAGGCCGGCGTTAACCCCGCACCGTCGCACTGCTCTGGGGACATGTAGCGCGGCGTGCCGATCATCATGCCCGTCTCCGTCAGCGCCTTCGCCTGCCCGTTCTCGCTTGCCTCAGTGGCAAGTTTGGCAATCCCAAAATCAAGCACTTTAACGACAGGCGATGAAGACGAATCTTCGACGATGAAGATGTTCGCCGGTTTGAGATCACGATGAATGATGCCGGCTTCGTGCGCGGCGGCGACGGCGGCGGCGGTTTGCAACATCAGCGGCAACCCTCGTGCTGGATCAACGGGCGCGCCGCCGTCGAGCACATCGCGCAAGGAGCGACCTTCGAGCAGTTCCATGACGATGTAGACGGTCTTGTCCGCGGTCTGCCCGAAGTCCGTGATGGCAACGGCATTGGGATGCCGGAGTCGTCCGGCAGCGCGCGCTTCGCGGCGAAAACGTTCCTGCGCCGCAGCGTCTGCAACCAAATTAGCGTTCAGCACTTTGATGGCAACCGGACGATCAATCAACAGATGCGTCGCACGGTAGACGGTGCCCATTCCCCCTTCGCCCAACCATGCGTCGAGCCGGTACTTGTCATCAAGCACGCGACCAATCGGCGAAGCATCATCGCGGCTAATGGCAACGGTCGCATCAGCTCGCAGCACAGCCGCATCCTTCGGACACGTGCGCATGTCCGGTGGGTAATGCCGACCGCATTGCGGGCAATGAAGCATAAAACTTATGAGCGATGCACAGACGCCGAACTGTGCGTTGTACTCTTATTTCTTCCGCAGGATGTAGAAAGAGTTACCGGGGCGGAAATTTCCGCGTGTGATTTCGTAGTACGCAACATCAACACCATAGTAGTGAGCCAACTTCACATAGCGCATTCCTGCTTTCTCCATCACACGCTGTGAAGCAGCGTTCTCCGGTACTGCCACTGCCACAATGCGGTCGAGTTGCAATTCCTCAAAACCATATCTGAGGCTGGCCCAAGCCGCTTCTGTAGCCATCCCCGTCCCCCAGTAAGCTTTCGCAAGGCCGTAGCCAACCTCTATCTCGGGATTGCCGTCGAGGAATGAAAGCCCGGCCCAACCGATTAAGTTTTCACTCTTCTTGTCAACAACGGCCCATATACCAAACCCATGCTTCTCCCACTGCATCAAGACCCAACTCAGTTTCGTTGTCGTTTGTTCACGCGTCGATGTGGCTCCGGTTCCGATATACCTCATCACTTCGGGGTCGCTTCGCAGCAAAAAGTAGTCGTCCGTGTCACGCAGCGTGAACATGCGTAAGCGAAGGCGTGCAGTCTCAATCTCGTGTGCTGAAAGTTGACTGGGGAGTTGCATGTCAATCGTCGCCCGCGACCGCAGCGTGCTCGCGCGACAAAGGTTCTGTATCGACGGTTTGATCCATCGCGCCGTCGCGCATACGATGCTCGTAAGCGGCACGCACGAAGGACGCAAAGATCGGGTGCGCGTTCAGAGGTTTCGATTTATATTCAGGATGAAATTGGCAGCCGAGGAACCACGGATGCACGCTGCGCGGAAGTTCCACAATCTCAACAAACCGTTTGTCCGGCGACTCACCGCTGACGATGAGTCCGGCCTGTTCAAGTTCCTCGCGATACTCCGGATTGAATTCGTAACGATGACGGTGGCGTTCGCTGATCTCTTCTGCGCCGTTGTAGATCTCGCGAGCTAAGCTGCCCTCTTTCAATTTACACGGCCAAGCGCCGAGCCGCATCGTGCCGCCCATCTCTTCGACGCCAACCAGATCGCGCAGTTTAAAGATCACGGGATGCGTCGGCGCTGAATCAAACTCGGTAGAATCCGCACCCGTCAGGCCGCAGACCGAGCGCGCGTATTCGATAACTGCGGTCTGCATTCCCAGACAGATGCCGAAATAAGGAGTGCGCGACTTCCTCGCGTACGAGATGGCGCGAATCATTCCGGCTATGCCACGCTTGCCAAAACCGCCGGGCACCAGAATCGCATCAAAGTCGCGCAGACGATCTTCATCCATCCCTTCCTTTAACTCTTCCGACTCGATCCACCGCACATCGACGCGTAGGTTGTTGGCGACGCCGCCGTGCGTCAAAGCTTCGCGCAGCGATTTGTAAGAATCTTCAAGTTCCACATACTTGCCGACGATACCGATGGTGACCTGTTTCGCCGTCGAATCGCGGACCGTCGCCACAAGGTCCCGCCACCTGGCTAGATCACTGTGGCCGGCGCGCGCTTCGAGCTGCAAGCCGGAAACAATCAGTTCATCAAGACCCTGCTCGTGAAACGCGAGCGGCACTTCATAGATCGTTTCAACATCTTGTGCGGAGATGACGGCCCGCTCGGTTACGTTGCAGAAGAGGGCGATCTTGGTGCGTAAATCTCGTGAGAGCGGACGATCCGAGCGACACAGCAGTATGTCGGGCGCGATGCCGATCTCGCGCAGATCACGCACCGAATGCTGCGTCGGTTTGGTCTTCAATTCACCAGCCGCCGTAATGTAGGGCACAAGCGTTAAGTGTACGAACAAGGCGCTACCCGTTCCTTCCTCATTGCCCATTTGACGAATCGCTTCGAGGAACGGCAGTGATTCGATGTCGCCGACCGTCCCGCCGATCTCAACGATCACAACATCGGGGTTGTCCTTCTCGGCGACATGGCGCACCGCACTCTTTATTTCATCAGTGATGTGCGGAATGACTTGGATGGTTTTACCGAGGTAGTCGCCGCGTCGCTCTTTTTCGATCACCGCGAGATAGATACGACCGGTGGTCCAGTTATTAGCTTTTGTCAGAAGAACGCCCGTGAAACGTTCGTAGTGACCGAGGTCCAAGTCGGTCTCCGCGCCGTCATCGGTGACGAAGACTTCTCCGTGTTGAAACGGCGACATCGTTCCCGGGTCCACATTGATATACGGATCGAACTTCATCAGCGAAACATGAAGTCCGCGCGCTTCGAGCAAGCAGCCGATGGAAGAGGCCGCCAGCCCCTTACCTAAACTCGAAACGACGCCGCCAGTCACGAAGATATATTTGGGCATTTGCTTCTCCAGTTATTAGTGGATCAACTGAACGTCACGCTACGCATCTCTGTTGCTTAAATCCTTTGTCTCTTTTTCGATGATCGCGCGCACGTGTTCCAGGTCTTCCGGCGTATCAACGCCGACGGATGGAGCAGCGGCTTCAACGACGCGTATCGTCACGCCGCGTTCCAGCACACGCAGTTGTTCAAGCGACTCAATCTGTTCAAGCGTGGATTGGGGCCACCTGGCGTATTCTAACAAAAAGGTACGACGGTAAACATAAAGCCCCGTGTGCTTGCGAAACTTTGCGAGCAACTGCGGATCATTTTGCAACGCCCTCTCGAGCGAACCGTGTTGGTGCACGGCGTTGCGCGGATAAGGAATGGGGGAGCGCGAAAAAAGGAGCGCTCGTCCCGCCTGATCGGTGACAACCTTGACGACATCTGCGTTGAACACGGCGGCGGCATCAGCGACCGGCTCGCTTGTTGTCACGACCGGCGCTTCCTGCTCACGCATCATCTGTGTAACGGCACGCTCAATGGTCTCGGGTGAGATTAGCGGCTCGTCGCCTTGAACGTTGACGATTATGTCTGTGTCGTTGAGTCCGGCGGCAACTTCTGCCAGACGGTCGCTGCCCGATTGGTGATCGCTTGATGTCATCGCGGCTTCAAATCCGGCGCGGCGAACCGCATCAAAGATGCGCCGGTCGTCGGTTGCGACAATCGCGCGGCTGACGCTCGGCGCGGCTAGCGCACGTTCAACCGTATGCAAAATCATCGGTCGTCCAGCAATCTCTAAGAGGGGTTTACCGGGAAGGCGCGTCGCGTGATAGCGAGCGGGAATGATGGCGATTGTTTTTGAATCAGAATGAGATTCCGCGTTGTTCACGGGCCTACACATTAACGCGCGGCTGTCGGTGTGTCAAACAATTCACAGCCTGCGAACCTCGTTATGTGAACGCAAGAAAGGGGTTTGACAGAGCAAGATGCGGCCGTTACCATGCAAAGCCGGTAACAGTAATGAGTTAAAATACTGTTCCTACGCATCACTCATTACTTTTTAATTATGGGATTCTCAACTATCGCAATTCATGCCGGGCAGGAACCCGATCCGACGACCGGTGCCGTTTCTGTTCCGATCTATCAAACTTCTACTTACGCGCAGGAAGGCTTGGGCAAGCACAAGGGGTTTGAGTATGCGCGCACGCAGAATCCAACGAGGCTCGCGCTTGAACGAAACATTGCGGCGCTCGAAGGCGCGCAATTTGGTTTTGCGTTCGCTTCCGGTATGGCAGGGATCGACGCGGTGCTGCGACTGGTTCAAGCGGGCGAGCATGTGATTGTCTCGGACAATACTTACGGCGGCACGTTTCGTTTGTTTGATCGCATCTTGAAAAATTATGGGATTGAGTTCAGCTTCGTTGACACATCAGACGCCGGCAATGTTGAAGCCGCCATTCGTCCGAACACGCGGATGTTGTACGTCGAAACGCCGACGAATCCGGTGATGATCGTCACGGATTTGCAAGCCGTGGCGGATGTCGCGCACAGCGTGGGCGCGCGTGTTGTATGCGACAACACTTTTTTGTCACCGTATTTGCAGCGGCCGCTCGAGTTTGGCGTTGACATTGTGGTGCATTCGACAACGAAATACCTCAATGGGCACTCGGATGGCATCGGCGGTGTGGTTGTGTTAAATGATGAGAAGGACGCTGAGTCGCTCGCATTCATACAGAACAGCGTCGGCGCAATTCTTTCACCATTCGATTCGTGGTTGGTGCTGCGCGGCACGAAGACGCTGACGCTCAGGATGGAGCAGCATGACCGGGCGGGGCGCACGGTTGCGGCTTTTCTCGAAGAGCATCCAAAAGTCGAGAAGTTATATTACCCGGGTTCGCTTTCGCATCGTCAACATGAATTAGCGAAGCGGCAACAACGCGGCTTCGGCGGCATGGTCGCCTTTGATGTCGGCTCGCTTGAGCGGGCGCGCACCGTGCTTGAATCCGTGCAACTGTGCACGCTGGCCGAAAGCCTTGGCGGCGTTGAAACTTTGATTTCGCATCCGGCGACGATGACACATGCTTCGGTGCTGCCGGAAACACGCTCCCGGCTCGGCATCACCGACGGCCTTGTGCGCATCTCGGTCGGGATCGAAGATGTAGAAGACATCCTCGCGGATTTGGACCAAGCACTGGCAAAGATATAGAGATAAGTAATGAGTGATGAGCGACAAGCAATCTACTCATCACTCATCACTCATTACTTATCACTCATCACTTTTCTATGATCGTAGAGCTTCATGCAGAAACAGATATTGGTCGCGTTCGGCGCGGCAACGAAGACAACTTTCTGGTGCTTGATCTGTCCATTAAGCAGGCTTGGACCGGTCTCGATAACACCGAACCGCCCGCTGCCTTACGCCGCCTTGAACTTACTCCTGAAGGCGTAGTGCTTGTTGTTTCAGACGGCATGGGCGGCGCCCTGGCGGGCGATGTTGCGAGCCGCATGGCCGTCGAGATTGTCCGCGAACTATTGATGAACGGTAAGGTAGATGCTGCTGGTAAGACCGCCGCCGAAAAATCGCTCGTGAAGGGTTTATGGGATGCGATTCGGTATGCCAATCTGGCGATTCACCATCGGAGTCTTGAAGACGCGCACTGCAGCGGCATGGGCGCAACTTTTACGGGCGTGGCTGTAACGCCTAAGGAACTTGATATGGTGCAGGTCGGCGACAGCCGCGCCTATGTCATCCGCGATGACGAAATAAGACTTGTGACCAAAGATCAATCGCTTGTTCAGCAACTCATAGACATCGGTCAAATCAGTGAACAAGAAGCTGAGACACACATGTTTCGTAACGTAATTCTTCAAGCACTGGGCGCGCAACGCGAGGTAGTGCCTGTGGTCTATCACGTTCCATTACGGCGCAACGATATGCTGCTTCTGTGCAGTGACGGACTTTCGGGCAAGCTGTCTGCCCAAGAAATGCAAAATATCATTCAGTCTAGCAAAAGCAATCTTGCCGCGGCTTGCATGAGGCTGGTTGAGGAAGCCAACGTTCGTGGCGGCGAAGATAATATTACGGTTGTGCTGGCTCGTTTCACCGGCGAAGATCTAGCTGAATCCCGCTCCGAAGCAGTCACGGTTGAGACTCTCTCCTTGGAAGAAGACACCACACTCAGCAGAGACAATTACGTCGCAGAAAGCCTATAAGCTTCAACGCCTTTCTTTGATACGCTAAAAGCGCAGATCGCCCCAGGTTGTACAAAACAGCATGGGGCTTTGTGCGGCTAGTAACCCGACCGAGCTAAACGCTACTTACCTGAAGGTGGCGCATAAATCAGATTGGCAGATGTGTTGGATTTCCGAGCAATTTCGATGTTTGTCGATTCTTCCCTACAGAACTTTCGCACAAGGAATCACAACAGCTCATAGAAAACGGCTAAGTT
>JACCTF010000475.1 GCA_013812565.1 Pyrinomonadaceae bacterium
CCGAGAAGCGCATAGGCGAGGGGGCTTCCCATGTTGATGGCGCTTACTACCCTGGATACTGAGGGCATGTATCCTGGAGTCATCGCGATGAGCAGTTCAGAGCTCTTGGCGAGTCCGATCATTAACGCTCCTCCAAGCACCCCGTGAACAAGCGACGCTGCTGCCCCGCGGGAGAAAAGGTGTCCTTCCACGAGTCTCTCAGCACCGTACAAGCGCAGTGGGCTGATAACATTTAGCCATGCGAAAGTGCCCGCAAACGAAGGAAAAAAAGCCACGCAGAAAATCACGGCAAACAAAATATTGAGTGTGTCCCACATGATCTACTCAACATGAGAGCCAAACCCTTGAAAAGATTGACCGCCACAGCCATCCTGCTCCTCTCTCACAGCTACCGCTGCAAAACGGAGGAAAGCGATGGTCGTTCATGTGTCCGTGCCCGTATCTACCGAAGTCATCGCGGCCAATCCTGACTGCGCCTTCAGCGGTGCTTATGAAGATGGAGCACTGGTGATTACCATTGATACCAGAAACCAAAACCTCCACCAGCGCCTCGGCCTCGGCACCAAAACCAAACTTCACTGGGGCGCCGAGCACGAGCTTATGGTCCAGGAACTGAGCGCTTTGGCCTGGCCCCTCCGCTATCGCCTGCTCACCCGCGACGGCTACTACCTCAGTGGGGAGGGCGAGCGCGTTCATTTCACCACCGCCGCGCGCGGCCTCGATGCCCGGCGTGGCGTTTCGCTCGTTCTGATGCGCGCTGCCGTCTTGCTCAGCATCGTCGCGGGTGTCGGCTGCCGGCGCGCCGCCTGGCTGCTCAAGGAACTCTTCCACGTCGAGGTCTCGAAGTCGGCCGTGCATCGCTGGGTTGAGGAGATCGCCACCTCGTTGCCCGCTAGCGACGAAATAATCAAGGCGCTCGATGCCAAACAGCCGATCACCGAGGCTCACTTTGACGAGATGTTCCCACGCGGCAGTAACGCCTGCGTGCTGGTGCTCAAGGATGAGCACGGGCGCATCCTCGCCACCCAGGAAGTCGATAAGCGGGACGCGGCGAGCGTCGCTCCTTTCCTGCAACGGATGAAGGAGATAGGTCTGAATCTCAAGACCTTCTACATCGACGGCTGCAAAGCGTACTACAGCGCCATCCGCGCGGTCTTCGGCGAGGCGGTTGTGATCCAATACGACTACTTCCACATCCTGCAGAATGTGTGGCGGCAGTTGTGGAAATGGGCTGTCGCGCGGCGGCGTCAAATCAATGCCAGCAGCGAGGCGTCCACTACGCCTTGGTACAAGCAGAAACTCGAAGCGCTGGCGAAGAGCCTGTGGGAGCACCGCTATCTGCTCTTCACGGCTGAGGAGCGCATGAGCGAAGAGGAAAAGCTCATCCTCGCCGAACTGGTCGAGGCCGAGCGGCACGTCGGCAAGCTGCGCGCCTTCCGCGGTGGGGTGTGGAACATCTTCGAGGAGAGCGCCGACGAGCAAGAGGCGCGCGAGGCGCTGGCGGTGCTCAAGCAAATGCCGGTCGACCGCGAGCACCCGGAGCCGTTCCGCAAGGTCATCGCCTACCTCGAAGAGCACTTCGAGTGGATGACCGCGTTCCTGCGCCACGACGGGGTGAAGCGCAACTCGCTGGCCGAATCTGGGATGCGCGTGTTGCGGCGGTTGGAAGTTGAGCACGACGGATTTCGATCCGCGAAGGGGCGCGACAACTGCCTGCGGATCTATCAAGCCGTCAAGTATCTGGGTTGGAGCGTGCATCAGCTACCTCAATCCATGGCCAATACGTCGTAGATCAAGTGGGACACACCCGATTTTATGATCAGGCTGATTCCCGAACCCACCCACCCAAAAGTGGGCCCCGACCATCTCCGCGGAGTTTTTGACTTGTAGAACTTCGAACTTTCTTTCGCCAGCCGGCCCTAGATAAAACTTGATGGCGCCGCCCGAACCATTTTGTGTGACATACACCCTGACCGCGTCGGTCGAAGCGAGTTCGGCTTGCACCATTTTGTTGACCAAAGCTTCCCATGAAAACCTGTATGGGTTGCTCAAATCTTTGAACCCGCTCACGACGGCCCAGCCGACGATAACGGACACGGCAACGTTTCTAATCCAAGCGGGGCGGAGCCGGAGCACGGCGACGGCGACCAGAAGCGTGTAGGGCACGGCGACGATGATCAGGTAGCGGTAAGCCCAAACCGAGTGTGGCAGCACTTGGCTGACAAAGAAGGCTAGTGCGATTGGGGGAAAAGAAAGAAGTGTAAGCCACCAGAAAGTGATGGATCGGTCTTTGTCCTCATCTCGACCGTCGCGGATGACATGCCAGGCCCACAACAGCACCGGGCAGCCGAACAAGAGCACCCGCAAGAGCGTGCTCCAGCGGAAGTTAAGTGCCCCGTTGAGGTATCCATAGTAGGTAACAAGATCAACCAGCCGCGGCTTCCTGTTCCAAGCGAGGTTCTCATTCAACCCCCCTTTATTCACCGCGGCGCGCGTCACCGCCAAAGCCCACGGGCTGAAGCACAGAAACAGAACCGCGACCGACACGGCAAACGACGGCAGTTTCCGCCGCCCCCAAAACAGCAGGATGATCAACTGCGTCCCGACCACCAGCCACCCGTAATACTGCGTGTACACGAGCAGCAGGTTAAGCGCCGTCAACGCCAGCAGAGGTTTCCGCGCTTTGTCTTCGGCCTTGAAGAATCTGACGAACAGCCACAGCGAACAAAGCGTTAGGAACAGCAACAAGCTGTACATCCGAACTTCTTGCACGTGGGAAACCATGTACCAATTAACGGCCATCAGCAGTAGCGCCAGGTTGATTTCCGCCGCTCGCAGCTTTAGCTCTCGGCACAAAAAATAGAACGGCACGATGGCGGCGACCGAGGTCAGCACCGGGAACAAGGTCAACCACGGCGTCGCGTCCGCCGATCATGATCCAGAGCTTAAGCAGCAGGTAGAAG
>JACCTF010000498.1 GCA_013812565.1 Pyrinomonadaceae bacterium
ATAAAGGTGAACTCGCCCTGGGGCGCAACGTGCTTGTCGCTTTTATGCCGTGGCGCGGGTACAACTTTGAGGACGCCATTCTGGTTTCCGAACATCTTGTTAAAGATGATTTCTACACTTCGATCCACATTGAGGAGTTAGAGATCGAGGCGCGCGACACGAAGCTCGGCCCAGAGGAGATCACACGTGATATTCCGAATATCGGCGAGAACATGCTGCGTGACCTTGACGAATCGGGCATCATCCGCACTGGTGCGCAGGTCAAACCGGGCTCGATACTCGTCGGTAAGGTGACGCCGAAGGGCGAAACGCAGTTGACCGCTGAAGAGAAGTTGTTACGCGCAATCTTTGGCGAAAAGGCTGGTGATGTGAAGGACGCCTCGCTCACCTGCCCGCCGGGTATTGATGGCACCGTCGTAGATGTACAGGTCTTTACGCGCAAAGGGCAGGCACGTGACGCCCGTTCGCTCGCGATTGAGGAAGATGAAGAAAGCCGTTTGCGGCAGGACTTGGAAGACGAGATTCGCATCCTTCGTGAACAGCGTGACCATCGCATCTACGAGCTTTTTGAAGGACGCAAACTCGCCAGCGACCTTATGGTTGATCGTGAAGTTCGCATTCCGAAAGGTCAAACCGTCACACGCGACATGCTCGTCGGCATTGATACAAAAGCCTTGCGAAAAGCACAGATCACAGCAACACGGGTTGATTTGGCCGCGGAGATCAAAGAGTACGAAGAACGCACCGAACGTCAAATCAAAATCCTCACAGACATCTACGAGGAGAAGATCGAGAAGCTACGCCAGGGCGATGAGCTGTCGCCGGGCGTGATCAAGATGGTTAAAGTTTTTATCGCTATGAAACGCAAGTTGTCGGTCGGCGATAAGATGGCTGGCCGTCACGGAAATAAGGGCGTGATCGCGCGGATACTGCCTGAAGAAGATATGCCGTATCTGCCCGATGGAACGCCGGTAGATGTGGTACTTAATCCGCTGGGTGTTCCGAGCCGCATGAACGTCGGCCAAATCCTTGAGACTCACTTGGGGTGGGCGGCACGTGTGCTCGGGTTGCATTTTGCAACGCCGGTGTTTGACGGAGCAACAGAACCAGAAATTAAACAGAAGTTGGAGGAGTCCAGCGCGCGTCTGCGCGAAACAGGGATGCCTGAGATCGTTAATCTATCGGGCAAGACTGTGCTCTACGACGGAATTACCGGCGATTCGTTTGAGCAGAAGGTGACAGTTGGCTACATCTACATGCTGAAGCTGTCGCACCTGGTCGATGACAAGATTCACGCCCGCTCGATTGGTCCATACAGCTTAATTACGCAGCAGCCGCTTGGCGGCAAAGCGCAATTTGGCGGACAGCGCTTTGGAGAGATGGAGGTTTGGGCCTTGGAAGCCTACGGCGCGGCGCATATCCTTCAAGAACTTTTGACCGCTAAGTCGGACGATGTCGCCGGACGATCGAAGATATACGAAGCGATTGTTAAAGGCGAAGCTGACTTCAATCCAGGTCTGCCCGAATCGTTTAACGTACTTGTGCGCGAGCTACAGTCGTTATGCCTCGATGTTGAGTTAATTAACAAAGAAGGCACGGCGACGGGCGACGGCATAGGAAGGCCAGTCGTGGCGGTAGCAGCCGGCAGCATTGATACTCAATAACAGGCAGAAAGAAAATCACCGGGAACTTTCAGTTCACTTTTTGATGATTATAAATTCATAAACTGAAAGTTCCCTCGATTGCAGATCGAAAATCTGTGTGATACGGAGATAGAAAAGTGTTTCGATTCCAGCAGGAAAAGACGCAACTCGCGCCTGACTTTGAGGCGATTCGTATTTCGCTTGCTTCACCGGAAAAGATCCGGCACTGGTCACACGGGGAGGTAACTAAGCCAGAAACGATTAACTACCGAACGTTCAAACCGGAGCGTGACGGATTGTTCTGCGCGCGCATCTTTGGCCCGGTGACCGACTGGGAATGTCTGTGCGGCAAATACAAACGTATGAAGCATCGCGGTGTTATCTGCGATAAGTGCGGTGTTGAAGTAACGCAAGCCAAAGTGCGGCGCGAACGGTTGGGCCATATTGAGCTCGCCAGTCCGTGCTCGCACGTCTGGTTCTTCAAGGGGCTCCCCTCACGCATCGGCCACTTGCTTGATCTACCTTTGCGTGAACTCGAGAAGGTTCTCTATTTCGAGTCATATATTGTCATTGATCCGGGTGATGCGCCGATCAAAGAAAAAGAGTTGCTGAGCGACGAGCGGTATCGTGAACTCACACGTGACTATCCGGGGCAGTTTGTCGCGAAGATGGGTGCTGAAGCGATCAAAGAACTACTTACAATCGTTGACATCGAAGGACTGTCGGTAGAGCTGCGCGCCAGGATGAAGGAGGAGACTTCGCAGCAGAAGAAATTGAAGTACTCCAAGCGGCTCAAGGTCGTAACGTCATTCTTAAAGAGCGGTAACCGGCCTGAGTGGATGATCCTCGATGTCCTGCCGGTTATCCCGCCGGAATTGCGCCCATTGGTTCCCTTGGATGGCGGACGTTTCGCCACGTCTGATCTCAACGATCTTTATCGCCGTGTGATCAACCGCAACAATCGCTTGAAGAAGCTAATGGAGCTTCGTGCGCCCGAGGTTATCGTACGCAATGAAAAGCGTATGTTGCAGGAAGCGGTTGACGCCCTCTTTGACAACGGGCGTCGTGGGCGTGTGCTGCGCGGCGTGAACAATCGTCCCCTGAAATCGCTCTCTGATACGCTCAAAGGCAAGCAGGGACGCTTTCGTCAGAACCTGCTTGGTAAGCGCGTCGACTACTCAGGTCGCTCGGTGATCGTCGTCGGACCCGAACTGAAACTACACCAGTGTGGTTTGCCGAAGAAGATGGCGCTCGAGCTCTTCAAACCGTTTATCTACAACCAACTTGAGAAGCAGGGGCATGCTGCAACCATCAAGCAAGCGCGTGAGATGGTTGACCGGCAGGAGCCGGTGGTATGGGACATTCTGGAAGAAGTAATCCGCGAACATCCAGTGCTTCTGAACCGCGCGCCGACGCTGCACCGGCTTGGCATTCAAGCCTTTGAACCGGTGTTAGTAGAGGGCAAAGCGATCAAGATCCACCCGCTGGTATGCACGGCCTTCAACGCCGACTTCGACGGCGACCAGATGGCCGTCCACATTCCCTTGAGCCCGGAAGCACAGATCGAGGCGGCGGTGTTGATGTTGGCTTCGAATAACATCCTAAGCCCGGCTAACGGTCAGCCAATCGCCGTGCCGAGTCAGGACATTGTGCTCGGGTGTTTCTACTTGACGCGCGATAAAACAGGCTCAAAGGGTGAAGGACGCCTTTTCGCTTCGCCCGAAGAAGTCTTCCTCGCGCTTGATGCGGGGGAAGTTACAACACAGACGCCGATCAAGCTGCGTCTGGTAGGCAGCTTGTTAGATCTTACACAGGAGCGTGACACGCAGGATGTGATGCGCGCGACCCTGCAGGAGAACGTGCGGCGGGTGATTAACACCACTGCCGGGCGCGTCGTCTTCAACGATCAAATCCCTAATGGGCTGCCGTTTATTAACGG
>JACCTF010000512.1 GCA_013812565.1 Pyrinomonadaceae bacterium
GACAAACTGCTCGGACGCCTCCAGACCTTCGACATCTGGCGCTACCGCGTCTACGGTGCCTCGGTCACTGACGGGCAGAACAACCCGACGAACGCCTTTTACGACTTCGTACTGCCCGGCCCCATCATTCCCTTCAACGCGGGCGGATTGGACTTTGATTGGTATCAACCTCTCTACGAGAACGGCAACATCCTCTCGTACCCGCAGGCTACCGCTGAATCTTTTACGCCGAGCGATCTGGGATCATACAAGATACCGTGCCCGGCCACACCGCCCGCGGGCCAGAGCTGCAACGACGACGGCACTCTAACCGTCACCGAGCCGCTGGTTCCGGCCTCGTTGAATTTCTTCAACGGCACAAGCGGGTCGCTTTCTTACGATTACTCGAACACTACTGGATCGGGCAACTCCTTCAGTTACTCGCACACGCTCGCTGAGAGCGTTGACGTGAAGGTGGCATACAAGGCTAAAACGCCGGAATCCGAGACGCGCGCTTCCTTAGACGTTGAGGTGCATAACAGCAATAGCTGGGGCAACACAACGACGAGCGATACGACGACAACGAGCGCCACCGGCCTTACGCTCAGCCGTTCCTCGGGCGACTCGTCGCAGGCTTACGCCTTCTTCCCCACTTTCTACACGACGCAGGACGGCACCATCAAAGTTTCACACGCCGTTAACGTCCTCGGCAGCAGCGCCGGGCGTGAGTTCTGGTCAAGCCTCTATGGCGGCAAGGCCGACCCGGCCTTGAACCTTCCGCAGCGCTTCGTGCCGACCTATAGTCCATCGAGCAATAAACTTAATGGATGGGCGGCCAACACTGAACTATCACGCAAAAAGATGCGCGGCTTCTTCCTGCGCAAAGCAGTGTTGAATCCGGTCACAAACGATTACGATTATCTCTCCGGTGCTTCGCGGGCGGGCGATAAGGTGCGGGTTGAAGCTCGCGTTTACAACTACAGCACCGCACAAGCAGCGGACAGTTTCAAAGTGCGCTTTGAAGTGATCGGCTACGATTCAGATAACAACACGGAGTTTCCCTTGTCCACGTGCCCGGGTGAAACGCTGACCAACGGACGCTGCGTCATCGGCGAGACATATCAATCGCTCACCCCGCTTCAGATGGAAACGGCCTCAATCGTGTGGGACACGACCGGGTACGGTCCGACGCAGGCCGGGGCGGCGTCGCAGTACCGCATCTACGTGGTGCTCGATCCAGATAACGCGGTTGATGAACTCTATGAAAGCGAAGACCCGAGCGCGACCTACGCGGGGCAGACCATCAAGGGACTAGACCCCGGCCAGAACAACGAAGGCTACGGCTACGTCACGATCAGCAGCGCAAGTAATAGCGCAAGTCAGACACTGCCGCAGACACTAAACGCAGCGCTCAAAGCCGATGTTAAGTTGCAAAAGGATGCGCTGGGGGCGAGCAACGGGCGGGGCGGCATCAGGACAAACATAATCCCGGCAGAGATCTTCCGCCCGCTCTCGCTGCGCGTGCGCGTCCACAGCGACCGCGCACATGATGAGTTCGCGCACCTGCTCGTCTACGATGGTCATCCGGACAAAGGCGGCGAGCTGATCGCCGGGAAGCTGATTCACAGCGGCCACACCGCGGGGTCAAGTGTGTGGTTCGAGTGGATACCGCGCAGTGTCGGCAAGCACACGCTGTATGCCAAAGTGGTGGAGAAGTTCGGCGACTCAACCGCGGGCAACAACATAGATACGATGCTCGTCAATGTCTTGCCGCCGGACACCACGCCGCCGCTGGTGTCACTTATCTTAACGCCAAATCAACTTCGGCCGGCTGATAATCAAATGGTGCGCGTGAGGGCGTTCATCACGACCAGGGACGACCAAGATCGGCAGCTGGAGGTTCGCTTGGAAGCGATCACCCACAACGAAGCGAACAGCGCCGCCGATGATGTCGCGGGAGCCGAGTTTGGCACGGACGACCGCGCCTTCAGACTGCGCGCCGCAAACTCAGGAAAGAGCAGAGCAGGGCGCATTTACGAAGTGGTCTATTCAGTGACGGACTGGTCTGGTAACAAGACGTTCGCGACAGCCTACGTTCGTGTTCCGCGCAACCGGAAGTAAGGATCGTTAACGCGAAAGTCAGCGGCCGTGATCCAGCAACCGTTTGTAAAATCCAGGTTGCTGAATCACGGCCGTTATTTCAAAGAAGAGCTACGAGGCATGAAGCGCGTTCTACGCAATCCGGCTTCCGAATCCCTATTCAACGGCACACACCGCTTCGAAAGGTTCATCCAATTGACAGAGCAGCAAAAGGAAGAGCTCGGATCGAGACCACGCACGTCTGCTGCTACCGAGTCGTTACGCTAACGGGTGGCGCGCTCGGTGCTGCCACGGAGGGTTGGGGAGGCAAGGCCGGCGCGGATACTGCGTTGTCGGATGGAGCGGGCGTGACGGCTTGCTCGACAGGCTTCAGGAAGTCAGCGACCAACCCTTCGCTGCCTTTATGTTCAAGCCAGTGGCGGTAAGTCACAGAGATGATGGCAACCACTGGAATCGCGAGAAAAATGCCCGCTAGACCAGCGAGTTCCTCGCCGCACAGAATGGCTAAAATTATCGCCAGCGGGTGCAGGTGAATGCCTGAACCGATGATGCGCGGGTAGATTACATAGTCATGCACAATTCGCAGCACGAGGAGAAACACCACCACCGTCACAGCCTGCCCGACAGAGTAGAAGCTTGCGACCAATGCGGCGAGTATCGCTACCGTCAGCGGTCCGACAAGCGGGATAAACTCCAGCATTCCGGCAAGCACGCCTAAGACCAATGCATAGGGCACACCGATGATGTAGAAGCCGACGGTGCAGATGGTGCCGATCAACAAACAAGCGATCAATTGCGCACGGATGTAAGCAGCAAGGGTGTGGTTCACATCCTGGAAGAATTCGTCGCCGCGCCACCGCAAACGCCCGCGCGGAAGCATCCGCAGTGCGGAACGGAGAAAGCTGTCCGCGTCCTTCAGAAGAAAGAAGGCGAGGATCGGAATCAGCACGAGGTATGGAAGGTAAGCCAGCCATTCCACCATGCCCCTCAATCCTTGCGTGACCCGCTCTCCGGCAGCTTCAAAAGCTCTTGTCGCTGTATCATTAATAGTCTTTTGGGCGGCAGGTGGAAGCTTGAGCCGCTGGTAATACTTGTTCAGGCTCTGTGCACGACCCTGCGCGGTGGTTAGATAAGTCGGAGACTGTTTGACAAATTCCGTAAGTTGAGTGCCGATACCGGGCGCTAAGAGGTAGGTGGTAAGCCCGATGGAACCGAAGATCGCAATGTAGATAATGCCGACCGCTAGCACACGCGGCATGTACTGCTCGCGTTTGCGGAGGATGAAGGGACGGCGCACAACTTCGACGAGCGGCGAAATCAGGTAAGCGAAGAAGATCGCCAACACTACCACGAGCAGCACACCCTCCAGCGCATAAAGCAACCAGAGGAATGCGATTACTGTGAGCACCACAAAGATCACGCGCAGGATGGCGCGCGTGTGCAGCGAGTTGGTTTCGGCCGTCGCGACGGCCATCGTCTCGGCTACTTCTTTGACTTCTTCCTTATCCACAGTATCTTGAGCGGCCACTACTGTTTCTCCCTCTTAATCTACCAGAAACTGCCCGGAGGAATCACTGCAAACTGTCGCTCATCAGTTGGGGAGAACAACGAACATGAGCCAACCTGCGGGCGTATAATGCACCACATAACTACGCGAAGGCAACTCGCAACTTCCTCCGTAACAGTTCAGAGTTTCATAGTGCATAGCGGCAACCAGACTAGAT
>JACCTF010000523.1 GCA_013812565.1 Pyrinomonadaceae bacterium
GATTTTGTGATTCTTAATTCGGGCGAAACTTAGGGCCATAATCTCCGTTATCAGTCTCTTTGTTGAAAACGGCAGGAGATTTTAAGGGTAAAGCTCAAGATATAGTGGTTGCTCTAACAAATTCTTACCGCCGAAAAGCGCGTGAAACATCCGTTTTCAATATGGGAAGGGCACCACAATAACTTGTAGTGACCTCGCGTCGTTTTGAAGGCTTCAGGCGTCCTTCTATAATCCCCCTGCCATATAGCAGAGTAAGATAGCTCTGCTATGACTACGACGCTTCCGGTCTTTGTCGGCCACACGTGGGATGAGCACGTAAACGCGTGGAAGTCGATAACGAAAGAAATCGAAGATCGACAATGGGCGCTTGGCGCAATCGCCGATAGCCTCACCCGGCATTATAGCGAAAGTAGTGTTGAACGGTTCGCGGGAGACGTTCGGTGCAAACCCTCTACCGTATGGCAGTATGCCCATGTGTACCAACGATTTAGAAACTATGAACGTTCAGAGAATCTCTCCTGGTCGCATCACCTAATAGCCTCATACAGTGATGACCCGAAAGCTGCCCTCATCGAAGCCGAAGACAAAAAGCTATCGGTAGGGGGCCTCCGTCTCATAGTACGCGGCGAACAGGATCGCAAAGCCTTGAAAGCTCCCGACTTGGTAGCGGAGCTGCGCCGCGTCGGGAAGTTCCGGGCAATTCTCTTCAAAGCCATTCTCATTGACCCTCCCTGGCCGTACTCGGATCAAGGCTCTCGCGTTAGCACAAGCCGCCACTACGAGACGCTCACCATAGAAACCCTTCTTTCGCTTCCGGTCGGCGAGCTCGCCGCTAGTGGTGGATGTCACCTCTACTTGTGGGTGACAAACAGCTTCATGCGTGACGCTTTCCGGCTCCTTGATGCCTGGGGCTTTACCGAAAAAACCATCATCACATGGGTCAAGGAAAGCGGGGCAGGGAAGGTAAACTTCGGGTTCGGCCACTACTTTAGAAACGCCACAGAACACATGATCTTTGCCGTCCGGGGGAACATGCCGACTCTATGTAACGATCAGCCGAATGTTCTTTTCTCCGGACGAGCTCGCCATAGCCAAAAGCCGGAATCAGCGTATAGGCTCGTTGAGAGGATGAGTCCTCCTCCTTACCTCGAGCTATTCGGCAGAAAGCGACGGCGCAATTGGACAGTATGGGGCAATGAAGAGGGAGAGAACCTTTACTCTTGCTGAGGTAGCTTGTAAAACTCTCTCTGTTCGGCATATTTCACGAGAGGGTTGTGGAAATCGTTGGTTGGCAGATTGTGAACAAAGAGACCTTTGACCCTCCAGATGACCAACCGACATTTGAAATCTATAGTTTTGATTTCGTTTCTTCATGGCGCGACAAACAAGAAAACCCCTCTGAGTGGCGTCTGCTACCTATTCATGAAGGCACTATAGAGAATCCCGTATTTGTCGATGAGGTAAGCAAGGTAGAGAAGTGACGAAAGAAGCGGCCTCAACGCAAGACTGAAAAAACATAATCGTAAATTAGCAGACGCGATTTATGCGGAACTGCCTCATACTTTCTTTTCCGGCATCGTTGCATTCAACATCTTGTGGCTGCTACTACGGGTGTAGGAGGCGAAATCGCTTCCCCTATAAATTATGCAGTCACCACAATCTATTGGGGTAGCTGAGAACGCAACGGCGGTGTGAGCGTGCAGGCATAAGATGTTCGTGAGATTTTCGCAACCTTCCGCATATAATATGTAAGAAGTACGGGTGCGCCACCTTCGACCGGCGCGCGTCTCTCTCTGCATAGATTGTTTCTCAATAATGAAAGGTTACAGAGATGCGTAATAACAGAACGAGTTTGTTACTAACTCTCGCCGCCCTGTGTGGGGTGTTGTTCTCATTTCAGACGGCGGACGCGCAAGGGCGGCGTGGCTACAATGATCGCGCCTATACGAAAGCGAATGTCGAGCAAGTGATACGACGCGTCGAAGAGCGGAGCGACCGCTTCGTTGGCGTCTTCGACCGCGCGCTTGACCGCAGTCGCTTGGACGACTCGCGCCGCGAAGACCGATTGAACGAGCGAGCAAAGGAGCTGGAAGAACGGATCGACTCGCTACGTAGCGAGTTCGACCGTCGCGACCGCTACCAAGACACACGCTCGCAAGTCTCAGAAGTGTTGCGGACGGCGAACGGGATTAACACCGTCATAGTGCGGCGGCGTCTCACTACCGATGCCGAACGAGAGTGGGCGGCGTTGCGCAGGGAGTTGAACGCGCTGGCGAGAGTCTACAACTTACTTGGTTTACGCGGTTGAGATTCGACAACTGAAGTGTCAGAGCACCTAAATCGGTTGACCGATTTGACGACACCATTTAGCGGTCGGGGGACTTTCGCTCTCCGGCGAGATGCCGCGAACTAGGCTTTTGATTCTTTCATCGGACTGGACTCACCACGACCTCAACCGTGTTGGGGTTGCCAGCTGTAATCGCCGGAAAAGCCTGAGTGTTGATAAACCGAAGTTTGCCGTTTTCGAGGATGCGAGCTTGAACCGCGTAGCGGTGGCGCTCGTCGATGCGGCGCGGGTCGTAGCGAAGCTCAAACTCAATCGGGACTTGTCGGCCTGCGGCTCTAATTACCTGCTCGGCAATCGTCACCGCCGGAGCATCAGCGCGTGAAACATCCAACAACTTCACCTCGACGACCGCGCTTGGTGTGAGCGCGATGCGTTGCAAATATGTCACCGTTCCCGTCACGCTTGCCGTTTGCGTCACATCACTCGCCTCCGTCGTACTCGCGGCAGTTCGCGCTCTGGTGCTTCCCGCGCACACGTCTCCTTCCGCCCTGCCGCCCGT
>JACCTF010000528.1 GCA_013812565.1 Pyrinomonadaceae bacterium
AGAATCTATGAACAGCTTGAAGTGCGCGAACTGTGGCCTGGTCAACTTTGTGACGGACGCAACGTGTAAGCGCTGCGGCGACGCACTCACAGATCATCAAGCAACCGACAAACATAGAAGCGACAAACATAGAAGCGACGAACACAGAAGCGTCGCAAAGCGCGTTCTTGCCACCTCCGCGCTCGCAGGTCTTTCACTGCTTCTGTGTTACGCATCGCTCATCAGGACTTCCGATCCCATCACGTTCGCGCAAAGACAAACGGTGAACCGGGCGATTGATTTGATCGGGCAAAAGGGATTCGCACGCGAAGCGTTTGTCCTACATAGCGCTGCAAATTACCGCTTAACCGACAACTGGTGGAACCGTTGGGTTGGGCATGCGGACGCTTATGCCGCGACGAACTTTCCATTCGAAGTCGTAACGCTTTATCCAGACTTCTTCAGCGTTCCAATCGATGATGTCGAAAGAGCCATCATCCTTCTACACGAAGCTCGCCATCTCCTCGGTAAAGGCGAACCCGCAGCCTTCGCCGACGTGTGGCGCAGCAAGAAGCAACTCGGCTGGACCATAGATACTCACGGCCACACTCACGTATGGAAAAGCGTTCGAGAATTCACCACTCACTATGCCCCGAAACTTTTCCAATGCGGCTTGGAAGGACAAGCGGATTGCATGGAGTGAAAGAGAAAGGCGGAAGGCGGAAGGCGGAAGGAAGGCGATTTGAAAAGTCGAACGAAGGCGTTCGCTCTGCGCACCATCAGGTTGTACATGGCACTACCGAAGAATGTTGAGGCACAGGTGTTAGGCAACTGGAAGAAACTGTTTACTGGTTGGAACTACTCGAAGAATCCAGCATCTTCGCTGCCGACCGATTGAAGCCTCTGCGTGAAGAAGCTGAAAAATTGATAGCCATTCTAGTAACAGTTGTTAAGCACGCAAAAGCGAGCACGAAGGGTTAACCGAAATACCCAAGTTCTGTCTTTACTTCATCCTTCCGCCTTCATCCTTTCTTAGGGGTTCACCCTTGTGCGTCGCATGACGCGCACGCGTTCGCGACAATCTTCGTTGATGTCGAAGCGGTACATTTCGATCTCGGGTGCGACCAGTTGAGCCAGCGTTTGGAAAGCGCGATGGAATCGGAGCAGCGGCGCGACAAGGTAGACAAGCGGCGGTTCAGCGGCGAGTTTCTTTTCACCGAACAAACGACTTCGGGCAAGATTGCCGTGTCGCCGGTGTGTTTCGACACGTCGCCAATAGTCTGCGCCCTGCAAAGGGAATGCGGCGTCTTCGGAGACTTTCAGTTCGATCACAACCAACCGGCCGTCTTGCCGGAGCGCCACGAGGTCCACGGGCCGCGCGCCCGCGCCGGTCTTCGTCGAAGTTCGAAGCTGCGTATGCAGGGGCGAAATGATCAAACCGGGATCGAGATCGGTGATTGAGCGACGTAGCAGTGACTCAAGCCAAGCTTCGGGCGCGGCGGCGTAGAGCGCATGGTAATTATCGCTCGCACCGGCACGTCGGTGTTCGATCAGTTTGTCGATGAGCTTTAGCAGTTCCGGCCAACTGCTTTCATCAAGCTGTTGTCGGCGTCCGCGGTCGAGGCCGAACCACGCGCGCTCGTTGCAGGCCACCCGTCGCACACGCGCGAAAGCAAGTCCGCGGAAGCGAAGCGTTTCGCCGTGACCGGCGCGCACCACGTCAATCGCTTCGGGCATTAAATCCCCCAGGCGTGCCGCCAGTTCGCTCGTCGCTTGTCGGGGTGGATGGTGAAACCGTGGTGCTTGTGCGAGCAGTTCGTGCAGCGAATTGATCGGCACAGGCAGCAACTCCTGCCGAGCTTCATCAATCTTGTATATCTCGATCACGCTTCGCCAACTGTCGCGAAGCAGCGCGCACCGCTCCGCGACAGCTTCGGCAAGGCTCTCTGTCACAACAAGCCAGAGTTTAAGCTTGCGCGCGTCGGTCGCCTTTTCACTGATCCGCTGAAACCACACGAGAGTTGACGAGACAAAAGCGTCCGCCTGCGATTCTTCGAGATCAACCACCGGCCCGGACACGGCTGTGAGCGTGCGCCCCAGACGAAGCATGATGCGCGCGTAGCGTCCCGGCTGATTACGGCGCGGGCCAGCGCTCAAACCGATCCGTTTCACTTTCGCGCCCGGCACCAAAGCGCAGGCAAGCGTTGCCAAGCGCGCGCATGCCGCGCGGCGCGCATCCGTAACCGTCGCCACCGCAACGCGCGCGGATGCTCGTGGCACCAGTTCAAGCGCCGCACGCTCGTGGCCCAGTCGGCGCACGGCTTCAAGCCGCAGTTTTTCGCCTGTCCACTCCCACGCCACCACACGCCACATGCGCGTACCTTGATCAACCCAAACAGAGAGAAGCAAACGTTCGTGCCAGACTTTTATCTCCCACTCGCCGCGACGCACCGCCACTTGCGCGCTTGTTTGATTCTCCGCGTAGAGCCACTCGGCCTGCGAGTCGAGCACTTCCGCGATGAGATGCTCGGCATCTTCCACCTCGTCTCTGTTTGTAAGCCGCTTCATCATTAGTAAAAACGTAGGAGACAGAAGTCAGGAGTCAAGAGTCAGAATAGAGGCCATAATAGCTGTCCTACATTCCGGCTTCTGACTTCTGTCTCCTGACTCCTTGCTTGCCTATGTTAACATCCGGCTTGGTGTTGAAGCTCTTGCGCCAGGTTAACGCAAGAGTTCAGGGTTACGAAGTACGGGGTTCAAAGATCCTATCTCTGCCCTTTGCCTATTGTTTTTAAGCCAACCCGTTCCTACAGTTAACGCATCCGAACGAGGCATGCACTTCTCCTCCAACATGGCTCTCCATAAACAATGGCTTTCAAAGGCCGGAAGCATATTTATCAAGCGTGAAAGGTTGATCAGATACGATGATTAGAAAACTTTATGCTCTGTTTTTCTCAATCGCTTTGGCAGCAGCGATTGCGTTCTCAGCTAACGGACAAACACCACTACCACCTCCGACATCAACGACACCTTCAGCAACGGCAATACCCTCAACCTCCAGCGTCGCGACGTCGCTTGCAGCACTTCCCGTCTCGGACATCGTTATGTTTGTTGACGCCCGCGCGCTGTTGATGGATGCCATGCCGCGCGTTCTGGCTGGTGATCCAACGAAGCTCGCGCAGATTAATGCGCAAATGGATCAATTCAAAGCGAGCACGGGCATCGACGCGCGTGCCTTCGAGCGCATTGCTTTAGGGATTCGTTTCGTTAATCCGGCAGCGGGTGTGACGGAGACTGGCTATGTTGCCATCGCCAACAGCCGGATGGATACGGGGTCTCTGGTGGCCGCTGCGCGCCTCGCTTCTAAAGGCAAGTATCAAGAACAGAAGCTTGGCGGACGAACGATGTACACATTCAACCTCGGCGACCAGTTGGGGAAACTAACCTTGGGACCTTTCGTTATTAGTATGCCGAAAGGCGAGTTTGCCGTGAGTGCGCTCGACGCAAACATGTTGGCGCTGGGCACTCCGGCGAGCGTGCGTGCCGCGGTTGATACGAGCGTCGCGTCGGGCCGGGCTAATCCTGAATTAGTTTCACTGGCAACACGCAATCCGGGCG
>JACCTF010000539.1 GCA_013812565.1 Pyrinomonadaceae bacterium
GAAGGGGGCAGCGATAGGAGCGATCACCGGCGGCGGCGGCGCTGCCGTTTATACTTACGGAATACGCAAGCGGCGTCGTTCGTCAAGAGCTTACTGATGTTTCATAAGTTTTCTGTTCGCTTTGACGAACGCGAACTACAAGCTCAATCTTTGACGGGTCAGATGCGCTCACCAGCTTTAGCTCAAGTTGGCGAGCGCATTCTTTTTATGAATGTTGAATGGGATATTGAACGGGCAGCAGCAACTCGTGTACCAGTCACATGTGCTTCTATTTGATTGCAGGGCGGCAGGTAAGTCGGCCCCGTTCATAGCTCGTTCGTTGAGCGCCGGTAGTCGAGCGTCAGTTCACCATCTCGCTCATCAATGAAAACTTCCCACCCTGTTTGCAAATCGCCAAAGAGTAGTTGCTCGGCAAGCGGCTCTTTGATCTTGGATTGAATGAGCCGCGCCATCGGGCGTGCGCCGTATTGCTTGTCGTAGCCCTGCCTGGCGAGCCATGCTCGCCCTGCCTCAGTTAGTTCAATCATAATCTTTTTCGCCGCGAGTTGGGTGCGCAGTTCGTTGATAAACTTGTCAACGACACGCTCGGTTGTTTCAAAACTGAGCGGCGCAAAGGCGATCCACGCATCAAGGCGGTTGCGGAACTCCGGACTAAAAGTACGCTCGATGGCTCCGTGGCCTTTGCCTCTTCCGGCATTGTCGGCGGTGTTAACATCGCCGGCACTGCTCTCGGTTCTTGCTATGCTCTCGCGCTGGAATCCAATGCCGCGGTCGCTCATCTCGCGCGCTCCAGCATTTGTCGTCATGATCAGTACAACGTTGCGGAAGTCCGCGCGCTTACCGTTGTTGTCCGTGAGCGTCGCGTGATCCATCACTTGCAGCAGAATGTTGAAGAGATTCGGGTGCGCCTTCTCTATTTCATCAAGCACCAGCACCGCATACGGAGTTTTGTTGACAGCATCGGTCAACAGTCCGCCTTGATCAAAGCCGACATAGCCGGGCGGCGCGCCAATCAGCCGCGACACGGTGTGCGCTTCCGCATACTCGCTCATGTCGAAGCGTAAGAATTCGACGCCCAGACTGTTTGCAAGCTGCTTCGCCAGTTCCGTTTTGCCGACGCCGGTCGGGCCGGAGAAGAGAAAAGACCCCGTCGGTTTATCTGGACTCCCTAAGCCGGAACGCGCGAGCTTAATGGCGTTGACAATCCGTCGGATCGCTGCATCTTGCCCGAAGATAACTGAATGCAAATCGCCTTCAAGGCGCTGTAAACGGTCGCGCTCTGAACTGGCAACGGATTTTGGTGGAACTTTCGCGATGCGCGCAACTACCGTCTCGATGTCTTTCGGGCGAATCGTCTTCGGTCGTTTCTCAACCGGCAACAGTTTCACTATGGCCCCGGCTTCGTCCATCACATCAATCGCTTTGTCCGGCAGGAAGCGATCATTGATGTGCTTGTGGCTGAGTTCGGCGGCGGCGCGCAAAGCTTCGGCGGTGTAGCGTATGCCGTGGTGCTCTTCATAGCGGCTCTTTAAGCCAGAGAGAATCTGGATGGTTTCTTCAACGCTCGGTTCGCCGACCTCAATTCGTTGGAAGCGACGCGCCAGTGCGCGGTCGCGTTCGAAAGCGTTTTTGTACTCGGCGTAGGTGGTTGAACCGATGCAGCGGAGTTCGCCGGAAGCGAGCGCTGGTTTGATGATGTTGGAGGCGTCCATTGAACCACCGCTGACCGCGCCCGCACCGACCACCGTGTGGATCTCGTCGATAAACAGAATCGAGTTCGGGATCTGCTTCATGCGCGCGACGACGCCCTTGAGTCGCTGCTCAAACTCGCCGCGATACTTTGTGCCTGCCAAGAGCGCCCCCATGTCGAGCGCGTAAACTTGGGCATCCAGCAGCACTTCGGGAACCTCGCCAAGATGAATCTTGAGCGCCAACCCTTCCGCGATTGCGGTTTTACCGACACCGGGTTCGCCAACGTAAATCGGATTATTCTTGCGACGACGACACAGCACTTGGATGGTGCGTTCCAACTCGCGCGTGCGACCGATCAAGGGATCGATGCTTCCACCGGCCGCGCGTTCAACGAGGTTAACGGCGAAAGCGGCGAGCGGGTCGGAAGGCATGCTCGCTTCACCTTCTTCTTCAAGATCGCTTCCCTCATCGGGGTGAGAAACGGGTTGGGTCCCTTCGGACACCTTCGAGATGCCGTGAGTGATGTACTTGAGCACGTCGAGCCGCGAGATGCCTTGCTTCTTGAGAAAGTAGACGGCGTAGGATCCGTCGGCTTGGTAGAGCGCGGCGAGAACGTTGTTGCCGTTGATCTCCCGTTGGCCCGACCCCTCGGCTTGTTGCAGAGCATACTCAAGCACACTCTGAAACAAGGCGGTCTGCTCCGGCATCTGCTTGCTTGACGGCGGCAGCTTTTCAAGCTGCTCGCTAAGAAACTTTTGCACTTGGGCTTTGAGGCGCTCGAGGTCCCCGCCGCACTGGCGAATAGTGTTGCGCGCCGTGCGGTCATGTAGCAGCGCAAACAGCAGATGTTCGAGCGTAATATATTCGTGACGCCGCCGAATCGCTTCATTAACGGCGATACTAAGTGTGGCTTGTAGTTCTTTTGAAATCATATAATTAGATGTCAGATGCCAGATGCCGGATGTCAGTTCTTTGCTTTTACTAGCAACTGACATCTGACCTCTAGCATCTGCTGTCTATTCTTCCTCGGCCGTGCAGAGCAGTGGATACTCGTGTGCCTGGGCTAAGTCCATGGCTTTGGTGACTTTCATTTCGGCAATCTCGTGAGTATAGACACCTGCTATGCCGACGCCTTCGGTATGAACCTGGAACATGATCCGAACGGCGTCCGAGTCCGTTCGCTGGAAGACACTCTGGAGAATGAAGACGACAAATTCCATTGATGTGAAGTCATCATTGTGGAGCAGAACTTTGTAGAGTGGTGGCTTCTTGAGCTTTGACTTGCTCTTTGTAACCACGGCTTCGTCGTGTTCATAATCATGTATCGGCATAGCAGCGGTATCTTACGTCAACCATTTAGCTCTGACATAAATAGAATACCAGCATCGAGGGGGAAATGCAGAGCGGTGCCAAGTTTGTTGTCTCAGGTGACTAAAGGCTTGTACCTCCGGCTACATTGATGCTACAAAGCGGGCCGCTGAATTAGAAGTCAGAAGTCAGGAGTCAGAATAAAACGGCTTCCGCCTTGACATTCTGACTCCTGACTTCTGTGCTTTGATGTATGTCTCTTATCCGCTTCCCAGACCCGCGCCACGCCAGCCCCGAAGGAATCGTTGCGCTGGGTGGCAACCTCCATGTGGACACGCTGCTTGCGGCTTACCGGCAGGGGATCTTTCCGTGGCCTATCGACGGGTTACCGCTTACATGGTTCTGTCCAGAGGAAAGAGCCGTGCTCGATTTCGCCCAGCTCCATGTGCCGCGCAGTCTCGTTAAAGAGCGAAGACGAACCTCTTTGCGGTTCACTATCGATGCCGATTTTCATGCGGTGATTACAGGATGTGCCGGGGTGAAACGCGCGCGAGAAGATGGCACATGGATTACGCCGCGGATAATCCGCGCCTACTGCGAGCTGCACGCGAGGGGCCATGCTCACAGCGTTGAAGCATGGGAAGGAAACATGCTCGTCGGTGGTATGTACGGAGTTGATGTGGATGGCGCGTTCGCAGGCGAAAGCATGTTTCATCTACGTCCCAACGCTTCCAAGCTTGCGCTTCTATATCTGATTGAACATCTTCGGGCGAGAGGACTTGACTGGATGGACATTCAAGTTATCACGCCGCACATGAAAGCGCTTGGCGCGATAATCATTGCGCGCGATGAGTTTCTCGAACGACTCTCGCTCGCGCGCAGGCGCGGACTCAAGCTGTTCGAGTCACAAGACATAGATCAACAAGGGCACACAGGATGAACAGGATATAAGCACAAGGAATGAGGAGAACATAATGTACATCCCATTGGTATCTACACAAGTGAAAGGGGGCTTATCTTAGCTTCCTTAGCTCTGAAAGAGCGGCGTTCAATAGCCCGACGCGCCGGGCAACGAGTAGACCTTGATGCGGAGCCCTGACAGGGCGAAATAACTGACATGTCGCCCTAGGGCTTGGACGAAAACTGGACGTGGACCCCGGCGCGGTGCGCCGGGCTACTGAATATCGCCACTTCGTGGCTAAAAGCAGCTTGCCAATACTTGTGTAGATATTAATGTGTACATCCTGTGTCCCTGTTTAAGTTTTAGTTGACAGCGTTCGGATTGAGAAGCAGCGGAAAGAATTGACCTCCCATCTTCTTACCCGCCGGGACCGGCGGCACATCTTTAAGCAGGGGATCGTTTGAGGCGGAGCGAACGCCGTCGCGAAAGACATTGATGACGGTCGCGCGGCGCTGCCGGTCAGTGCGGTTCTCAAAAGAGCCATGAACCATCAGAGGGTGGTGAAAGGAGCCTTCGCCTTTCTTCAACTCAATGGCGACTGGTTTGAACTGTTCCTTTTGTTCATCCGACAAAACGCTTTGAATCGCATCCATGTTGTCGGCGAGGCCGGTCACGGGCAGCAGGTTCCAGCGATGGCTGCCGGGGATGTAATGCAAACAGCCGTTGTCGCGCGTCGCGTCATCCAGCCCGATCCAACACGTGAGGTGCGTCATCGGCTCGGTTCTCGTCCAGTAGGAATAATCTTGATGCCACGCGACGATGCCGCCGTGATGCGACGGTTTGCAGAAAAGCTGGTCGTGCCAGAAACGAACCGGGCCATCCAGCAACTGTGACGCGGGCACTGTAAATGCCGGGTTCCACAGAATGTCGTGAAAAGCAGGCGCGATCCGCCAAGCTCCCAAGGCATGGAAGAGAACGCGCGACGGATCGCTTGATTCGTTCGAATGATACTCATGAAATAGATGGTTGCCGGGATGTGAGGGATCGGTGAGCGGCGCTAACTGTTCACGGAGAACATCCACCTGGCTCTCGGTCAACAGGGGGATTCCAGAGACATAACCGTTCTTTCGGAAGAACTCGATCTGCTCATCGCTCAGGCGGTAATGAATCCATTCCCCTTGAGTTGATGGCATCCTTAAAAGATCGCTGACTAAGTCGTGGCGGGTGGACAGATCTTCTATCATGTTGGCTCACCTCTCGGCAGATAAGATTTCCCGTTCTTGAAACAAGACGTATAAGCAAATTTCTTCGAGGCGAAAAATAGCGCAAGGATTGAGAAGATACAAGTTCTTGGGCAGTGGGCAAGCGCTGATTCGATGTCATTGGCTGTCAATCTTATATTTTATGTTTTGGCTGTAGATACTCCGGGCTGCCTTCTGCCTTCTATCTTTTCTCTGTGCACTCTCTGTGTCCCTCTGTGTCTTTGTGGTAAAAACTAACTTCCCCTAACCCATAACCATCATTGAAATTTGGACGATCACTTAAACGTTGAAAAAACAGTTGCCAAGGAGAGATGATGTTCCACGACGAATGGAGAACGATCCGAAAATGTTTGGCGCTTGTAATTGTTTCCCTTCTCACATCCCAAGTCTCTATCCGCGCACAGGATCAAAGCGCGTTGGCGAAAACTTACACCCCGAAGTTAGAGAAGATTCTTACTGAAAACATCGCCGCTTTCTGGTACACCAAAAGCCTTGACCGCAAGAACGGCGGGTACATTATCAACTTCGGTCCACGAGGCGAGCCGAAGGGTGAAGGCACCAAGATGATAGTCACCCAGGCACGCATGGTGTGGCTCTTCTCAAGACTGGCGAGGGCCGGTGGCTACGGCCGACAAAGAGAGTATCTGGAGGCCGCGGAGTTGGGTTATCGCTTCCTGACAGAAAAGATGTGGGACAGAAAGAACGGGGGCTTTTACTGGGAGGTGGACCCAACCGGCGATCAAAAGCTGAAGCCGCGAAAACATCTCTACGGGCAGGCCTTCGCGCTCTATGCCATCTCTGAATACTACCTGGCGAGCAGAAACAAAGAGGTGTTGGATTTCGCCGTCCGGTTCTTCAACCTGCTCGAAACAAAGTCGCACGACAAAGTTTATGGGGGCTACATCGAGTTCTTCAACGAAGACTGGACCACTCCGCCGCGCACTGAAACTTCATACATGAGTGGTGAGCCTGGATGGAAGTTGATGAACACGCACTTGCATTTGCTTGAAGCGATGACAACTTTTTATCGTGCCGCGAAGTTGCCGCTTGCGCGCGAACGTCTGCTTGAGTTAATCACGATTGAAAGCAACGCCGTGGTGCGAAAAGATATAGGAGCGTGCACGGATAAATACGAACGCGATTGGACGCCGCGACTGGATGGAGAATATGCGCGCGTGTCTTATGGTCACGATCTTGAGAATATATGGTTACTCATTGATGCGTGCGACGCGGCGGGAGTTTCTAACCGTCCTTTGCTTGATCTATATCGAACGTTGTTCGACTACTCGCTGCGGTATGGGTACGACCATGAGAACGGCGGATTCTATGACAGCGGAGCTTTCAACAAAGCGGCGGACAAACGCAACAAAATCTGGTGGGTCGAAGCCGAAGCAATTGTCAGCGCTTTGTACATGTATCGTATGACCGGGGATGCAAAGTACCTTGCCGTCTTCGAGAAGACTTTTGGTTTTATCGAGAAGCGCATAGTGGATTGGCAGCACGGTGAATGGCACGCCGTCATCACGCCTGACGGACGAACCGAAGGCGACAAAGCACACGCTTGGAAAGCGGGTTATCACCAGGGCCGCGCGATGATCGAATGTTTGGAGATACTCAAGCAGAAAGGATGACGGAAACTGTTTTATACTAACGAGCGCTCGCAAGCTGAACATTGAACCTCATCTCATAGGACACGAATATGGAACTTACTGATAACGATCCCTCACGGCGGCGGTTTGTAAAATGCTTGGCTGGTGCCGGGGCAGCGCTTGGAATATCCACGCTAAGCCAGAGTTCACAAGGCAACGACCCTCAAGCCAACGTACCTCGTCATAAAATTAAACTGGGCTTTGATAATTTCTCCGTTCGAGCGTTCGGTTGGAAAGCCCCACAGTTGTTGGATTACGCCGCAACACTCAAGGTTGATAGCCTCTTCCTTTCAGACCTCGACGTTTATGAAAGCTTTAACGATGCTTATCTGAAAGGGATTAAAGCTAAAGCTGACGACCTCGGCATACAGATTCACGCGGGCACCGGGAGCATCTGCCCTTCATCCAAAACGTTCAACAAACGGCATGGTACAGCCGAAGAACATCTCGCACTGACGATCCGCGTTGCTCGCGCAGTAGGCTCGCCGGTCGCACGTTGCTACCTCGGCAACGCCGATGACCGCCGCAGCCCGGGCGGCATCACAGCGCATATCAATAACGTGATTAAAGTATGCCGAAGCGTCCGCAGTCAGGCCGTTGATGCAGGCGTAAAAGTTGCCGTTGAAAATCATGCCGGGGACATGCAGTCGTGGGAGCTTGTCACCTTGATAGAAGAAGCGGGGCGCAACTTTGTCGGCGCGGCGATGGACCCAGGCAACGCCGCGTGGGCGATGGAGGACCCGCTTCTGAATCTCGAAAATCTTGGGCCGTATGCCGTCACCACCAGCATCCGCGACTCGATGGTGTGGGAAGACAATGACGGTGCAAAGGTGCAGTGGGCGGCTGTGGGGGAAGGCATAGTTAACTTTCCGGAATACATGAAGCGGTTCGCTGAACTCTGCCCCAATGTGCCGATTCACATCGAAACCATTTCCGGTTTCGCGCGCTCCTTGCCTTACTTGAAGAACGATTTTTGGAAAGCGTATGGGAAAGCCAGGGCGCACGATCTTGCTATGTTTATCGCGTTAGCCAAACGCGGCAAACCGATTGATCCCTTTAAGGTCGCTGAAGGGAAAGACAAGAGAACAGCCGAGCAGGAGTATCAGAAAGGCGAATTGGAACGCAGCCTGAAGTATTGTAGGGATGTGCTCAAGCTCGGGCTGAAATCTTAATCACTCAGAAGTAACAAGTGACAAGTAAACAGTGGCAAGACAGAAGGCAGAAAGCTGTAGGCAGCAGTAAAGCAAGATGGTCTGCTTTGTGCCCTCTCTTTCTTAATTGTCCCTTGTCAATGTTGTAACCTGTTTCGTTCAAGCGAATTGAAGGGCGATCATCTGATGTCCGTCGAGCTTTGGCAACACAAACTCGATGCGTCCTGCTTGTTGTTGAAATGATAATTTCTTCTTCTCGGGAACAGCCGAAATATCAAGCACTTTCTTCGGAGCTTTAACAGAAACCTTTACGTTGAAGATTGGAATGACATCTTCGATGATGTCGAAATCCTGTCCCCGCCGCTCCGGGATGTAGTGGAGCAGATGTAAGACCCAGCGGTTCTCGGCTGACTGTTCGCTGAGCGCAGTCAACATCGTCGTCGGACCTTCGACGCGGATCAATGGTTCCGGCAGTAGCAGATTCAATGCGTTCAATACCAACTGCTTGCACCAGCGCGGAGCGTTTCGGTTGTACTGCGTAAAGATCGGGTGGACGAAGTAGATCGCTTTCCCGTTCTGGATGACGCCCGGGTATCCGACTTTGCCCGCTGAAGGCGTATGGCGATGCGAGGAGTAATGTTTGTAAGTACGGTTAAAGTAGGGAACTATCACGTCGGCGAGAATTTCACTCGTCGGCGCAGCTTCTATCTCCATCCCTTTCAGATACATCACCAGTTCAGTGTCCGGTAAACCTTTGCTGAGCTTCTCTTTCGGGCGGATGAAATCGGGGCTGTAGGGAGCATCGCCTTTCAGCTTGAGGCCGAGAGTTTTCAAAGCAAATCCCTTCTTTTCTTCGTTCAACCCTGAGTTGTATGA
>JACCTF010000540.1 GCA_013812565.1 Pyrinomonadaceae bacterium
CGGCGACGCCGCGCAGTTCATCAACCAGCCGGGCGGTCAAGCCGCGCTCCTCCAGCATCGTCACCAGGTACAGGCCGCGCTCACGCACGCCACCCTCGCTGACACTGCTGGCCGCGAGCGGCAAAGCAGCCGTCTGTGCATTATCACCGCTGTCGCTCCCATCGCTTGCCACATCATCAGCAGCAATGGCTCGACCATTGGCAGCAACATAGCGAGGGAACTCAGTGTTTGTTGTTCTTAAAGCTGAATTTGGTGGCGCACCGCTCGCAGACGCCTCCGTTGAGGCATACATTGATGTTGTAGAAGCTTCAGGGGCTAAGGCTTTCGGATTTGTATGGTCCGCCGCAGCGCCGGCTTCAGCGCGGTGGATGGGGGGGACGGTCGATGCGGTTGAATGTGTTGGTGGCACATGACCGCCATCTACATCTGTTGCAGCACCATTGCCTGAAATCATACCGGCAACCCTGCTGCTTGCTTCAATGCCAAGCGGCGCACCATCTACTGGGCAAAATCTGAACTGCGCGGCAAATTCCTGCCCACACTTTTCACACCTTTTCATAAGGCAATCCTCTCACTAATGTCGCAATCTAGGGACAAATTAAAAGACTTTCTCAAAAAGGATCATAATACCTATTCTACGGTCAACGTTTACACATCATCGCGGAAACACGTTTCGCCCGCAAAAACTTGGGCATTATACAACACTCATTTTGACTGACACCTTCAACAATAACCATTACATGATGTCCAACTTAACATTTTGAGATTGCGCTATTAAGCTCTGCTTCGCGTTTCGCAGATGGGACACATTATAATTTGGTTACCCAAAGCAGACAGTGTCAAATAAACACCGACTTTGCGTTTCCTTGCAAACTCATCTTTGATGCACGGTCAAGCCAAACGGTTGACGCCCTGCGGGTGTCCATCTAAAATCTTTCCATTAACTCGCCGTGTATCTATCACTTATGTATCAATACGTTTCCACTCAGTTAACAAAGTTGTATCAAATGGCAGCTTCTATAACGTTCTGTACATATCAGCGCCAAATGAATTTTATTAATCAAGCTTGGCATAGAGCGCGCTGCACTGTAATTATTGCGGCATTTGTAATGCTGTTAGGAGCATCGGGTGAAGGCTATGCCGCCCAGTCCTCTGTGGAACCGCGTCGCGAACAGGTGTTGAATGGACTCAATGTGTTGATGCTGTACCGACCCGGTGAGGCGAGCGTCATGTTGAAGCTTCGTATCCATAGCGGCGCGGCCTTTGATCTCACAGGCAAAGAGGGAATGATGAATCTTCTTGCCGACGCACTCTTCCCAGACCAAGCGACGCGCGAGTATGTTAAAGAAGAGTTGGGCGGGCGGCTAGAGGTAGTCACAGATTATGATGCGATCAACGTTACGCTCTCCGGTCGCGCCAGCGAGTTCGAGCGTTTGTTGGAACTGCTCCGCAATGGAGTTACCGGCGCATCCGTTGGCAACGAAGCCTATGAGAAACTGCGTGAGGCGCGGCTCAAAGCAGCGAAGGAGGAAGAAGTTACGCCCGCCATGGTTGCCGACCGGGTTGGCGCTGCGCGTCTTTTCGGGACGTACCCTTACGGCCGTAGCATCTCGGGTGTACCTCAGTCGCTCAAGCGCATCAACCGTGCTGATCTACTGCTCGCGCGCGAACGCTTTCTCAACCCGAACAACGCTACGCTTGCAATCATCGGCGGCGTTGATCACAGACGCTCGCTGCGTGCTCTGCGTCAACTCCTAGGAATCTGGCGTCGCAGCGAAGTGATTGTGCCGGCAACCTTTCGCCAACCGGAAGCGCCAGACAGTCGCACCTTGATTGTTAACCTGCCAAATGTCGAAACAACGGAACTCCGCCTCGCGGTGCGCGGACTCAGACGTTCTGATAGTGATTCGGTAGCAACAACAGTTCTTGCCTTCGCGGCACGTGACCGTTGGCAAAAAGCCCTTGATCCATCAAATTATCTCGCCTTGTCCGTGCGTCATAAAGCGCACGCGTTATCTGGCATCTTTCAGATGAGGGCTTCTGTGCCCAATACGTCTTCCGCGGCACAAACACTCGAAGCGGCCAAAAAGGTGTTGCAAGATTTTGCTGCCACACCGCTTTCGACCGACGAGCTTGAACGTGCGAAGCGTGAAGCGATGACCGCTTATACAGTTGACGCCAATCAACCGGGAGCGCTCGCATCCGAATGGCTCGATGCAGAAACTTACAAGGTTCCCCCCCCTGAAGTCACACGCACCATCACCAACATTACACCTGCGGATCTCCACCGGGTGGCTGTCAAGTTTTTTCGCGACGCTTCTGTTGTAAGCGTGGCGGTCGGCAATGAGACGCAACTCCGCACAGATCTTGCGCGCACTGGTGCATTAGAAGTTATGAGTGCCGGAGCAAGCATCGAGATCAAAGTACCCACCGTCCCTGCTCGCCGCCCATAGTCAATTCGCAAAACAATCGCAAGTTGTCTGCAACCTTTCAACCAGCTCATTACGGTTAACTGTGCTTCGCAACGAAAAATCGCAAATGATCCCTCCGCAAACTGAACACGCACAGCGTGTGCGTTCGATGTTTGCAGGAATTGCTAATCGTTATGATCTTTTAAATCATCTCCTATCGGGCAACATTGATAAGCGTTGGCGGCGGCTCGTCGCACGGCGGTTGCAAACAGCTATGGCTAGCGACGGTGCACGCGTTCTGGATGTTGCATGTGGTACTGGCGACCTCGCACTTACGCTTAGCGACAAAAGCGACGCGCGTATCGTCGCAATCGATTTTTGCCGTCCTATGTTGACAATCGCGGCGCGAAAAGCAAGAGGTACCGCAAAGGTCTCTTTTCTTGAAGGCGATGCACTGAGCTTGCCTTTTGCTGACGAGTCATTTGACGCAACCACAATCGCTTTCGGACTGCGCAACCTCGCGAGCGTGGAAGATGGATTAAGGGAGTTACGGCGGGTACTGAAGCCAGGTGCGCAGGTTGCGGTTTTAGAGTTCTCTAAACCACTCGTGCCCGGCTTTCGCGAATTGTTCCAGTTTTACTTCACGCGTGTGTTGCCGCTCATCGGCGGTCTCCTTAGCGGCTCACGCGGAGCCTACGAGTATTTGCCTGATTCCGTTTCGCGCTTCCCCGACCAGAAGCGGCTTGCTGAGATGATGCGTCAAGTCGGGTTTGAAAAAGTTAGTTATGAGAATTTGACCGGTGGCATTGCTGCACTCCATATCGGAATGCGCCCGACCGGTCGGTAAGATTGGCTGCGTCGCGCTGGATTTTGGATCGCAGCCACAAGTCGTAGCCCGGTAGAAAGTTGTGTTGATCGCTTGTGTGGCGGTAGTCGGGGCTGCCCGCGCAAGGCTGAAAAC
>JACCTF010000551.1 GCA_013812565.1 Pyrinomonadaceae bacterium
AACAAACCGGTTTCAGAATTAACTTTGAACGGGTCGAAGTTGCTGCTGCGGTTGTGTTTTTCAACTGGGCCGGAGGCCAGGTCGTAGCGCAACCCTAAGTTGAGCGTCAGCCGACGAGAGATTTTCCAATCGTCTTGGACGTAGCTGCCGTTACTCCAACTATGGAAAGCGAACTGCGGACGGACGCCGAGACTGCCTCCTCCGACTTCGCCGAACAGGAAGGTCGCAAACCCAGAGCCGGTCCCGGCGGGACGCTGCGGGTTTGTGGTCAGCCCCGTAGTGAAGTTGAAAGCGCCCGATGGGTTGGTGCGATTCGTGAAGTTATTACGAATCCAACGCTGGTCCGTTCCCATCTTAATTGAGTGGTTACCGCGGATCCACGTGAGGGCATCGGTAAACTGAATGGTCGTCCCCTTGCGGAAACCTCCGGCAAAGCCGCCGCGCCCCGAACCGATGGATAGCAGGCCCTCAATGTTGATCGGCGGGAAAGCGTCGGCGGGTATGATCTCCGGGAAACCGAGCAGCGACGGGAAGTCGCTGCCGAAGCTCGGGTGAACGAAATCCAGCGATTGCCGCGTCGCGCTCGCGCGGAACTCGTTGATAACGTTCGGTGAGAAGATGTGCGTTTCGCCGATCACCCAATTGTGGTTGTCGCGGTTGTCGTCGCGGGCGTCAGTGTCGGCGGGTCCCAAGCCCCACGCCTTGAAAAGGCGTAAGTTCCGCGAACCCGTGTAGCGCAGAAAAAGCTTGTCAGCTTCGGAGAAGTTGTGGTCGATGCGAATGCTCGTCGAGTCTTGATCGATCGGGAAAGATTGCAGCGACAGGTAGTTGTCCGTGTTCGTGAATGGATTGTTCGGCGCGACGTTCGGCAGCGGGATGTACTGGAGAACTCTTCTCGCGAGCGGGTCGATCCGCTCCGGGCAGATCACATTGAGCACGCCGTTACATTGAATCTGATCGCGGACGAAACCGCTCCCGGAAGGGTTAGGACGGCTCGTCGCCGGGTCGTAGATCGGAATCACCTGCCCCGTGCCACTGCGGGTGTTGCGAAAGTCGCCGCTGCGCTCGGCCAGCGTCGGCACGGTCGAGCGATTGATGTTTGCAGTCCGGAATTTCCACAGCTCGTAGCCGAAGTAGAAGAACGTCTTGTCCTTGCCACTGTAGAATGCGGGACCGCCCTCCCCGAAGCGCGGCAAGTAGACCGGCCCGCCCAACGTGCCGCCGTACTGGTTGTAGCGCAGCACCGGCTTGATGCGCCCCGTAATCGGGTCGCGCTGAGTCAGAAAGGCGTTGCGAGCGTCGAACACGTCATTGCGAACGAACTCGTAGAGCGAGCCGTGAAACTCGTTCGTACCCGCACGCGTGACGATGCTGATCACGCCGCCGTTCGATTGTCCGTACTCGGCGGGCAGCGAGTTGGTCAGCACCTTGAATTCTTCAACCGTGTCGAGCATCGGCACGACGCTCAACTCGTTGTGCACGGGGACTGTGTTGGCCCCCCCCGTCAAGTAAGATCTGGTTGCCATATATCGGCCCGCCGTTAAAGCTCATCTGCGAAAGCGATTGGTTGTCTACTTCGGCGAAGCCGTCCTCGTTGGGGGTGCGGGGTTGTACGCCGGGGATCAGTTTCACCAGATCGAGCACGTGCCTGCCGTTCAGAGGCAGGTTCTCGATGCGCTGCTGCTCAAAGGTCTCGCCGAGGCTGGAGTCTTCGGTCTGCACGTTGGCGGCACTACCGACGACCGTCACGGTATCGGTAACTGCGCCGACCGTGAGTTGGATATCGAGGCCACGGCGCTGCCCGACTTCGAGGATCACGTTAGTCTGCTTGTAGGTCGTAAAGCCCGTGGCGGTGGAGGTCACTTCGTACGTGCCGGTGGGGAGCGCGGCAATGGCATAGGTGCCGTCCTGCGAAGTTGTAGCTGTGAACTGTTGATTCGTTCCGACCTGAAGCGCAGTCACAGTCGCGCCCGGCACGCTCGCCCCCTGCGCATCGGTGACCGTACCCGTTAGGGTGCCTTGCGGCGACTGCGCTCGCGCATTGCCGCTGATCATTATCAGCAACAAAAGCAGGAGCATTCTCAAGCTGATGGGGGAATAGTTATTTTTCATGCTGAATGTGTTACCTCCACAGTAAGTTGGGGCGATACGATGGCTGCTGCTTCAAGCAGCGGGTTTGATTGGTTCTCTGTGAGAACAGGTCATCCGGGGCGGTGAGTCGCTCCCTGATGTTCATTTGGTCGGTAGAGACTGATGCTCCATCACGGCGCGTTGCGCTTTAAGCTTTGCCGTCAATCCCCGGGTGTCGATGTCCTGCACGGCCACCCGCTTGTCAATTGCCATCTTAGCTGCCACGCCCGCCGCCTGCCCGATGATCATATACTGCGGCTCCATACGGAGCGTTGAATAGCTGACGTGGCTCGCCGAGAAGCAGACCGGCACAAGCAGGTTCGTCGCCTCTTTGCGCTTCGGCAGCAGGACGCGGTACGGGATCTGGTACGGCTCTACGGGCACTTCCATGTTGCCCTCGTTCTCCGTATAACCATCCGGCGTCGGAATCCTCTGCACGTTATGCGAGTCCGAATTATAGGCGCCCATACCGATCACGTCCTCTTTGGTGCGTCCGTCGCCTTGAATGTCTTTTTGCGTCATCACAAAGTCGCCGACCATGCGGCGCGCCTCTCTGATGTAGAGCTGATGTGTCCAGTGGTTGTTATTCGCGAACTCGTCTTTCGGGATACCGTAAGTGTTGATCTCCGCCTGCAAATCTTTCGGCACGCTTAGGTCGGTCGAGAGAAAGTAAAAAAAGCCCTGCACGTAGTCAACGTGGTCCTGCCAAAGCTCGGAGCGCCGGCGGTAGCTCGCGGTGGGATATTCCCAGTTCATGTTGATGTTGTTGGTCGAGA
>JACCTF010000573.1 GCA_013812565.1 Pyrinomonadaceae bacterium
TTTATTGATGATTAAATCGTGGTAGCTCATCGCTTCTCTCACCCAATTCGTTCGATTGCTTGTCGCTGGTGCGTTGACTAATACGAAGATGTTTTCATGACCTGCGGGCGCTTGACTCGCATCCGTGCGCGAGGTCGCGCAGATGTAGATGGTCGGGTCACTAGCGGGTCGCAGTTCGTCAAATAGCGCACGAAACTCTGCCGGGTAGTCAGGTGAAAAGAAGATGTTGTGGTGACTCAACTGCTCGTAGCGCCGCCTGGTGCCAAGAAGCAGCACGAAGCCGCTGCATGACGGTTCGATCCGCGCTAAGCGTCTATCCGTGTAGATGCGTCTGGCCCGCTCGTCAATCAAGCGACGATATGTTTCCACGGCATCGGAGTTTGCAACGACCGCATCGGCACGAACCTCTTGGCGGTCTTCGCCGCACATCAAACGCACACCGCACGCGCGCCCATGTTCGATCAAGATCTCTTCAACTTCCGCATCCGTGTGAATTTCGACTCCTAGTTCGCGGGCGAGACGTGCGAGTTGAGTCGGCAACTCGTACATTCCGCCGCGCACATACCATGCGCCTAGTCCAAACTCAACGTAAGGAATAAGCGCGAAGGTGGCGGGCGTTTGGTAGGGCGAAGAACCGTTGTAGGTGGCATATCGGTTGAACAACTGCTGCATGTGTGACGAGCGAAAGTGGCGGCGGACGTGCGCGGCGAGTGTGCGCCAAGATGAGATTGCGGCGAGGTCGCGTGCATAAGCGGGCCGCAGCAGCTTCGGCAGATCGTTCAAGCTATGGGCGAGAAAGGTACGCTCTGCGACTTCGTATTTACGTCGGGCATCGTCGAGAAAAAGGCGGAAGTTAGGAACATCCTCCGGCGCGATTCGACGAATCTCATCTTCGGTGCGGTCAAGATCAGTCGAGGCATCAAGCTTCTCGCCTTCGGGCCACTGGTAACGGCAGATCGGATCAAGCGGTTGAATGTCTATGTAATCAGCGACGTTTCGATCAGCGCTTTCAAACAGTTCTTCGACGACGTGGCGCATCGTGAGCAGCGAAGCACCCGTGTCGAACGAGTAGCCGCATGCCCGGTGCGTGTTCACCTTGCCGCCGGGGGTAGGGTTCTTCTCAAAGATTTGGACGCGCAAGCCACGCGCCGCTAAACGGATGGCTGCCGCCAGTCCCCCGAGTCCTGCGCCGACGACAACGACGGATTTCGATTTCAATGCTTCCCTTGCTCGCTCGTGTTTGCCCCGCCGAGCAAGCTCCGCAACTTGCCCATGCGCTCCTCCGGCGCGCCGTAGCGTTCGCGGTAATCGAGCATGCTGCGTGTTATTACGTCCATCGCTTCAGCGCGGTCATAGACGGCGGCGATTTCAACGTGACGAGAGGTTTCGTTGGGCAGTTGTTTGTAGCTGAGGAAGTAGTGTTGCAGTCGGTCGATGAGGCCGCTCGGACAGTCAGAGATATTTTCCATGTGGCCGTAAGCGACATCATCGATGAGCACAGCGATGATTTTGTCGTCGGCCTCTTTATGGTCGATCATACGCAAGCCCCCGATGGGTTTGGCGCGAACAACGAAGTCGCCGTGCGTCACCGCTTTCTCGGTCAGCACACAGATGTCGAGCGGGTCGCCATCGCCCCGTATCTGGTCTTCGCTTTCGCGTTGCTGGCTCAGTTCCGCCACCCGTTTGCCGCAGAAGGTTTGTGGAATAAAGCCATATGGCGTCGGGCAGAGAGATGAAAACCTTTGTGGACGATCAACGCTCAGATAACCGGTAATCTTATTTAGTTCATACTTGACACCATCAGTCGGCACAACCTCGATGTAAGTATTAACAACTTCGGGCGCTCGCTCGCCAGGCGAAACGCCGTGCCACGGGTGAGCTTGAAACATATGCGCAAACAGATCATACAGCGCCGCATCATTTTTATCTGCAAACATCTCTTTTTGTATCTCTCCCCTACTCGAAGCGTTTGGCGCAGCCATAACTCGCGATGGTAAAATCCGGGTTGGCCGCTCTCCCTTTTTGTTTGAAGATTATGAATTGCGCGCTGCCATCCTGTCCATCAAAGCGCCACTGAAGTAGTAGCCGAACTCGAGCGAAGTTCAAGTTGTTTATGGAGGCTCCGACGTGTCTGCTATCACATCCGCAAAGATCACAAACAATCGAGCGCACACAACCGAGGGGCGCATCATCTCTCTGCGCTGGATCATCAGTGCGCGCGATGATCTCGTGTGGTTCATCGGCTCGGTGCTCTCAAGCTACGCATTGCTGGCGCTCTATATGACAGGAGCGTTGCCGCTCGTACCGATGATTGTAGCGTGGGCGATCTTCTTTGATGCCCCGCACCTATTCGGCACTTTTTCGCGTACCTACTTCGACCGCGAAGAACGCCGCGAGCGCCGCCGCTTGTTGCTTGGCTCGCTCGTGTTCTTTGTCATTGGCCCGGCGATGGTTCTGCTCGGTGCCGGACTCGCCTTCTTTCTCCTCGCCGCCCTTTGGGCTTACTATCATCTCGTCAAACAGCACTACGGTTTTATGGTGCTCTACAAAAAGAAGAACAACGATCTTGCGCGCGCCGACAACCTGCTTGATCGCTCGTTCCTGCTGCTCGCCTTCACTTACCCGTTCATCTTCTTCATCGCGCATGATGAAGAAGCGCTGGCGCGTATTCCCCCACCGCTCACGAGCTTTCTTGGCACGCTTGCCACAACGCTACTCATCGCGACTGTTCTTGCCGCAGTCGCCTGGACGATTCGGCAGGTACAACGCGCCCTCACAAATCAGCCGCTCAACATTCCAAAGTACCTGCTTCTTGCCGCCGCGATCCCGATGCACTGGGTTGTGCTGCTGACGCCGATGCCGCACAAGCCGATTGCGATTGTCGCGATCCTGACGATCTACCACAATCTTCAGTACCATCGTTTAATCTGGTTTCACAACAAGAAGTACACCAGCGGCGCAGACGCCCGCGAGCGTTACGGCGCAGCCGAATTGATCAGCCGCCGCGTGCTCTACTACATCGCCTTCGGGATTCTCTTCGGTTTGTGGTATCGCTTGCCGACTCGGTACGTTAATTCAACAAGCGGCCCCGACGCGCTGCTCGCGCAAACCGTCTCCGCCTTCTTCTGGGGCTACGCTTTCATCCACTATTATCTCGATTCAAAAATCTGGCGCGTGCGCCGCGACCCTTCGGTCGGCAAAGCGTTGCGCATGGAGTAACTCTGGGGCGGTTGCCGGTAAAGCGATACTCAGAGGTAAGTTGGACCGAGCAAGGAAGATATACAGGAGGAAATGCGTTTAAGTTATTCTGTATATGTAAGCATCTTCAATTAGAACACCGTTGATTACGTTGTTGGTGAATCTTATGCCATTTATCCCCGAGAGTTTGAACACAAAACGCATAAGCGAGATAAGCGGGTCACTGTCTGCATCAACCGCAGATATGTCTCTAAACTCAATCTTCGCGTGGTTATCCGGTATTTTTGCTAGTACAGATCGTATCTCTTCATACGCCTTTTTCGGTCCGTTATCTCTTACCCCAGGAGTCGCCACAATGAACCGCCAGGCATTTGCATCAGAAAGGTAAAGCCAAAGCGAAGCAGAAACGTGGAACCCGGCTTCATCAAGGAGACGCGTTAGCTCTGCTCCTGCGGAAATCATCTCACTCGACAATGTATTCCTTCACCACCACTTCTGTAACCATGGCAATACCCCGTTCGTACTATCAACAACCGCCGAGTTGAATTGTCTCGCAGTGGCTTCACCTATTCCGCTTTCATACCGTTTTGACTCTTTCCACTCTTTCACAATGTTCCAGTTGTCCGCAAAGGCAGGATTGATTTTGCTTTCCCTTTGGTACTCCTGTGAAAGGCCGGAAAGATTTAGAAGCCTGTTTAAGTCGTGAGTGTAACTGTCACTAACCCGCCTTTGATCTGGGAAATCAAATTCCTTTGTCTACTTAGCAATACATGCCTTAAGAGCACACTCAATGACATAACCTAGTAAATAGTAAGCCCCGTCATACCGCCCATTGTCAAGAAGCACCTCTGCGTCTCTGAGCCTGATGGTAGCAAGGTTCTGCAAGTCGGAACGATTCATAGCGTGGTTGTGCCCGGGCACTTTGAACGACAGAGTAGTTGAATAACCATCATAAGTAACTTACCGGTATCAGGCACATTCCGTTAACGCATATACCAAAAGTAGAACGCTTGAAAGATGCCGATAAAGAAGCCGATCACCAAGCCGAACAGTTCGATGGTTCGCAGGTGTTGCTGCGCGACGGAGAGAACTAAATTTTCAAGTTTCTCTGCCGGGTAATCAGCGACTTTGCGGCGGACGATGCCGCCGATGTCAAACTCCGTGATTGCTGTCGGAAGGCGTTCGCGTGCGGCTTCGGTGATGCGCTCAGTCAGAGCTTCGCTGGCGCGTTTGATGGAGCCGACTGGCACAAGATCGGTCGGGCGTCCAATGGGCACGACCAGCAGACGTTCAATTTGCGCGCTCAGTATCTGGTTAATGGCGCGCGCCGTTTCTTCACGCCTGATGATGTCAAGCAGCCTGTTCGAGAGAAGATTTTTTAGACGCTCGGCAGAGTCCGGTTCAAGGTGTTCAAGCAGCGCACGCAAGCTGTGCGGACGCAGACGCGCGAGCGCATCCGAGGCGTACGACGAGACGTTGGCGGCAAGTTCGGGGCCGCGCACCAGCGCGAGGATGCGTTGGGTAATTTGATTCTTGATCGTCTCAAGCTTATCGGATTCGATCTGTCCAATGATGTCACTGATCGGGCGGGCCAGCACGCTGTCAATCGTTGCCGCGAGAAAGTCTTTCGCTTGTTGCTCGAAGGCTTCGCCATGAAGATACTCCTCAATGCGATGTGGCAAAGTCTTATTAACTAGATCGTCCACTTCGCGGTGGATGCGGTCGCGTGACACAAAGATTTTTTTGAAGAAAGATATTTGACCGTAATACTCATCGACCTCGCGCTTGATTAGTGACCCGATCTCTTTACGCGTGCCGAGGCTGGTGGCGATTTCGGCGAGTTGATGAACCACCGGCGGCACCTGCTGGTCAATGCGCTCTTTAATGATAGCCACCGCATCGGGCGTCAGGATTTCGGCGAGCGGTGCTTGGCTGTGGGCCAGTTCGTCGAGCCGCGCGCCGATGAAGGCGCGGAGCTTTGCTTCAAAGCCCGGCTCAGTGGCGATGGCGCGAAATCTTCCTTCAACGAACTCGATGATCTGCTTGAAGGCATTATCATTAATCGCATCGCGCAATCGTCGGGCGAGCAAATCATCGATGCGATCATCAACAAAGTCGTGCACCGCCGTCTCCATCTGTGGGCTCTTTAACAAGTCGGCGACGTAGTCAGCAATGTGGCGTTGCAAGGCGGCGATAGCATCAAGCACGGGGGCGCGCAACCGCGGGGGCAAAGCTTCGATCAACGATGGGTAAGGTGCGCTGAGAATTCCGTTTGTGTATGAAGCGACGAAAGCTTCCACCTTGTGGCGAAAGAAATCAGTATCAAACAGGGCGCTGACCACTGTCTCCTGCGACACGAGTTCGGTGCCGACGGCGCGTCCGATGGTTTCCGCCAGCCGCTGACGATGACGCGGGATCATGCCTTGCGGCCAGATGGTGATGCCCAAAACTTTTACCGGGTGCCGTGGGCGGAAGAGCATGCGGACCGCGAGCCACGCCGCCGCGTAGCCATGCAGTGTAGCAACCACAACAATGATCAGAAGCTCGATGACTGCCTTGCTATCGATGACGAGAACCCTCTTGAGCGCGCAGTAGAATACCTTGCAGTGTTAGCGGCGAATGCTAAACGCATGAAGCGAAGGCAGTCAAATAGCGGCAGTGGGCAAGCGTTGATGGGATGTCGTCGGCTGTTAAGTTTATATCTCATCTGCTGACTGTCGAAACTCCGGGTTGCTTTCTGCCTACTGCTTTGTTTTCTATGCGGAACGCTTTCACTAAAGCTACGTTCTATGCAATCCTATGGGCGAAAAGATTTGAGAAGTCTTTGACTAAATATTCTAGGAGATTGAAGTAGATGCGTTCATTCATTTCGTTATCAGCAGCAATCGTTTTTGTAACGACACTGCTCGCCGGGTGCAGCACAGGTGAGCAAGAGAATCGTTCAGCAAACGCGACGGCAACACCGACACGTGTGGCAGCAACAACACCAACGCCCGCGCCGACGACGACGGCCACGCCGAATGACGGCGTGCGGCGTATCACCCCGGCCGAGCTACAAGCTGCGTTAGAAAAAGGCGAGGCCGTCGTAGTGGACGTGCGTAGTTCGGCAGCGTTCCAAAAAGGACACATCAAGGGCGCGCGCTTGATTCCCGCGGAGCAGATCGCATCGCGCGCGGGTGAACTGCCACGAGACAAAACGATTGTCACCTACTGCGCTTGACCGGCTGAACACTCAAGCGCCGGTGCGGTGCTGGAACTCAATCAGAAGGGATTCAATAAAGG
>JACCTF010000579.1 GCA_013812565.1 Pyrinomonadaceae bacterium
GCTTTATTCTCGCTGGCGCTTACAGTCAACTTGTTCAACAACCTGGAGGAACCGGATGCACGAGATGGTGGCCTCAAGTACAATGAAAGCCAAAGCTAATTAAGCAGGTGAAGCGGTTGGTAGTCCACAATGGTGTTACCAACCGCTTTGCTCTTTGCGCCTGTGCTTCTCCGCCCGCATGGAGAGAGCAAACCATCCCCTCAACCGACGCATCGCACACCGTGCAGCGGCAAATCTATATGTGCGACAATGCTTTCCCTTATCGGAAGTAATCGTTAGAGTCTGCCCCAAAACTTAAGGACGAAAGTTATGAGAAGCAATTTTTTCAAACACGTTATCGCCATCGGCGCTTTGCTGATAGCCGCAACTTCTTTGACGAGCGCGCAGTCGGGAGCAACGCGCCCGCGCCGCACCCTTCCGAACTCGACGCCTCCGCCTGTCACCACAAACAATCCGCCCGCTCGGCAAACTTCTCCTGCCCCCAGCAGTGCAAACACCCCGGCAAATCCCGCGGCAACTTCGGCTGGCAGCGGTGACACGATGCACGCCTTCACGCTACTGCAACAGAAGCAGTACGCGGCCGCGTTAAAGGAGGCAAAGCAGATTGCCGCTGCTGACCCGAAGAACTCGGAAGCATGGAAGATCGCCGGGTTTGCCGGTCTCAGTATGCAACAGTTTGCCGAAGCGGCGAGTAATTTGCAGCGGGCGCTGGATCTTCAACGCGCCGCAGGGCAAGAAGACCCGAATACGGCTAACGCGCTCGCCCAAGCTTATGTACGCTCAGAAGCGTTTGACCGTGCGCTGCCTTTGCTTACCGCGGCGACAACAAAACCGGGCACGCCGCCTGATCCTGTGATGCTCTACTACAAAGGACTTGCCGAGTTCCGCACCGGCAAAAAAGAGGTGGCTGAACAATCCTTTAACGCCGCTGTCAAAGCTGATCCGAAGAATGCTGCGGCGCTCTTCTACTTGGGCCAAATTGCTTACGATAGTAATCGGCTTGATGCGGCAATCGCGAATCTTAACCGCGCGACCCTGAGTGATGCTCGATTATCAAATGCGTGGTCGCTGCTGACCACCGCTTACCTGCGTCGCGCCGCCACAGCGGGAGCTGACCCGAAGGCGGATGCCGACTACACAAACGCCGTCCGCGCTGGTGAAACTCTGTTTCGCTTGAGGCCGGAAGCACAGGCTGCGACGCTCTATGGTCAAGCGTTGATTGGCGCAAAACAGTATGCGCGTGCTGCCACAGTGCTTGAGCGTGTCGCTGCTGCTGAAGATGCGCCGGGCACGACGCTTTACCTTTTGGGCATCGCCCATTCACGCGTTAAGACTTTTCCGAAAGCTATCGCCGCGCTTGAACGCGCTGCCGCAAAGACACCCGACAACGTGAACATCTTCCGCGAACTCGGTTATGCCTATGAGGTCTCGAAGCAGTATGCCAAAGCGCTTTCCGCTTACCAGAAGGGAGCAAGCCTTGAACCTGATGCGGCGGACTTCAAAGAATCCATCGAGCGCGTGCAGCCGTTTGCAAAGTGATGGTCAGTACATCCGGAGGGAGTAAGGCTCGGCCAATGTGCCGAGCCTTTTTGCTTTCGTAGTTTACGTGAGAAGTCAGAGCCAGCCAGAGCGTTTGAAGTGTGTGTAGAGAGCCAGGCATGACCCGATTGTGAGGATCAGCACCATAGGGTAGCCGTAGCGCCAACCGAGTTCGGGCATAAACTCGAAATTCATACCGTAGATGCCGGCGATCATGGTCGGTACAGCGATGATTGCGGCCCACCCGGCAAACCGCTTCGTCACCTCGTTCTGCGAGATGGAGATGAGAGAGAAGTTGGCCTCAAGCGCCGTGGTCAACAGCTCGCGCAGCATGTCCACCATCTCGTTGATGCGGATCGTGTGGTCGTAGACATCGCGGAAGTAGGGTCGGGTATCTTCCGGGATCACGTCGAGGTCGAAGCGCATCAGCCGGTTACAAATATCGATCAGCGGCGAGACGGCGCGCTTTACTTCGAGCAGTTCGCGCTTGAGATTATAGATCTGCGAAGTTGTCTCACGGCTGAAAGTTTCGGCGAAGATTTTATCTTCGAGCGCCTGGAGTTCCTGTTCGAGGCCATCAACGATGGGGAAGTATTGATCAACAATAGAATCCATTAGCGCGTACAGGGCAAACCCCGGCCCCTTGCCGAGCAACCGCGGCGTAGTCTCGCAGCGCGAGCGAACGTCCCGGTAGGAGAGCGAAGACCCGTGTCGAACCGAGACGATATAGCGTGCGCCGAGGAAAATGTGCGTTTCGCCGAAATTGACTTGTCGTTCTTTTGAATTCATCTGCGCGGTACGCAGGACGACGAAGATCGAATCGCCATAAAGTTCGAGCTTGGGCCGCTGGTGAGCGCGATGCGCATCCTCAATCGCAAGATCATGCAATCCAAACTCCTGCTGGACCTGCCTGAGCGTCTCCTCGCTCGGCTCATGAAGGCCGATCCAAATGAATCGATCAGGCTGCTTGAGGGCTTTACCGATTTCACCGATCTCGACGTTCTCAACCCGCCGTCCGTCGGCATAAGCCACGCAGTTGACGACTGCACTCATACCTGAAACCTCCATTCCGAGTAGAATTTATCTGATCCGAATCAGCGCGTGTGGACACTGCTTAATACAGGACGTGAAGCTATATCACAGTGGAACGCGGCGGCGCAAAATAGATCTCGCGCAGCTCTCCGGCTCCAACACGGGATAGTCTTTTTCAAAGAGCGTCGCCCTGCATATGTTCGCCGGAAGTTGCACGTTTCGCGTATCATCTTCGCGTATCGTCATGCGGTTTGTAGGAAACGAACGAGATGGCATCTTCACTAATTCGATTGGTTGTAGTGGCACTCATCTGTGCGGTGCCGGCGGCGTGCGGCGGCAACCGAAGCACAGCCAACTCCAAGCTTCGGGAGATCGAGCAGTTGTGGCAGACAGTGCCGATTTATCCCGGCATGGTCGAAGTTGACCGGTCTTCTTCATCATCTAGTAGTGAGGCGATAGTAAACAGAAAGTACCAGTCTGATGCTTCCTTTAATGAGGTTCGAAACTACTACGTGGCACAGCTTGTCGGGCATGGCTGGCAGCTTGTGGATGACCGAGAGGTGAAAGACCGCGGGCGCATCCGCGGCGAACGGCAGATCGAGTTTCGTCAAGGTGAGTTTTATATCGACGTGCGGTATGCGGGGGCACGCCAAGCTGAACTCGGATGGTCTTACGCCATAGATGTCGAATGGTATGAGTAAGAGCTTTTAGGTCGGAGACAATCAGAGACCTGGTTGCCGACCCCTGGCCGCCGGCGGGCCTTGATTGAAATAGATTTTTAGGTTTTTTGTCGCACGGCCAGAGGCTACGATGTCGAGCCTTCCGTCACCATCCAAATCGGCTAAGGACAAATCTTCGCAGGCCATAGTGTTGTCATCCACCACTGTTCTCCGCCAACTCTTTCCCTCCCGGTCGAGCGGTGTGAAAAGAAGAATCCCTACTTTGCCTTCGCTGTTTTTACTTCGCCACCCAACGACGATTTGATCAAACCCACTTCCGATCAAATCTCCGCAACTGAGCGCATGACCTTCTTTCAGCGACGCATCAACAACACTGCGCTGCCAGATCTTCTGTTCATCTCCACCGGGCGCTGTATAAGTGACGAGCCGGTCGCCGTGCATAGGTTCGACCGTCGCGAGAAACCGTCTGCCGCCCGGCAGCCTTCCCTGTCGGACTTCGCCCGCGCCTCCTCCTTCATTACCAGCTAATTTGATTAACTTCGATCTTCCTTCGCCGCGGTCGAGCAGAAAGACGCCTTCCCGGGCGGCAATCAACAGTTCATCCGCCGTATCGTTGTCCCATTGCACGGGATCGAAGTTGTGAGTCATGTGCAATGAGTCGTCGAGCAGTTCTGTCATCCATGACTCCTTCGGGCTTGCGGGCATCTTATAAGCGAGAATTTTAACTCCCGCACCTTCGCCTCCCTTGTTGCCTCGCCCGTGTAGCGGAACAACGATCAACTCGAACTTGCCACGTGTATTTCTCACCCAGCGCATGCGGTGCAC
>JACCTF010000580.1 GCA_013812565.1 Pyrinomonadaceae bacterium
GGTTCGGGAACTACCTCGGAACTGGCGAGTTCAATGCGTATCTCACCGATTGTGTGCCGCAGCGTCAGCAGTACCGGCAGGCGCAGCGCATCATCACTAAAGTAGATGCGCATGTCGCGAAGATCACCCGCTCTTGAACCCCCCCGCGTCCGCACCTGCGTGACAATCGCGTTATATGATCCGACATTGGTTTTGATGAACTCGCGCCCGGTTACTTTCAGTTCGGCATCATACTGCTCTGCGCCGCTGCTAATGCTGAGGCGTTGCACAGAGCCTTGGGCAAGCGGCAGCATCCGCGCGCGGTAGAGAGCTGAAAGCAGATCGTACATGCCGTAGGCTCCAGCGTTAATGACTTCGACCGGGCTTCCCGAGGTTAAAGCTGATCGTTTGAAGTTGGGCGGCATCGCGGCGTCACGGGCATGTTCGCGCGGCATTTGCTCTGTGCGAAAAGGCACGCCCGAAGCAGGATCAACATAGGAGATGTACTCGTTGTTGAGGGCGTAGAGGGCGGCGCCAACTTCGCCTAATGTTTCGACGTGCGCGCGCAGCTCAAAACCTTCACGGCCGAAGAACGTCCCGCGCCGCGCGACGAACAACTCGACGTGTGCGGCCGAGGCAAAGTGCGCGAACGAAACGTTGTAGGTCAATCGTTCGCCGACGCGGTATGGAGAGGCAGCGCCCGTCCGCGCAGGTTTCGCTTCGCCCGCACCTTGCAAGGCAGAACCCGGCGTCGAGAGCGCTAGCAAAATGAAAAGAGTTACGACGAGTGACAGCAGATTGCTCTGCTTCACACTACTTCGACTGAGACTGCTGAAATTCAAAAGTTTAAGTCCTCTATAAGCGGAGAAGTCAGAAGATAGAAGGTAAGACAAAGATCACTGCTTGAATGCTGTCTACTGACTCTGGCTCCTGTTTGAATGTAAGAGTGCTCACAATCACAAAGATAGTTCACGCTCGGTGCGCGCATGTCGTTCCGAAACTTCGTAATACGGGTAAGCCACAGAAGCACAGAGGTTAAATAAACAAAGATCAGCAAGACTGCTTTTTTATTTCCATTTATTCTCTTTGTCTCCGTGTCTCCGTGTCTCTGTGTCACTTTCTGTCCTAAATGTCCGCGAATTCTACGAGCCATTCACGTACTCTCACACGGCTAGAGAGCAGCGCCATGTGGCCTATGCCTTCAAGTAGTTTCAACTTGGCGCGGGGTAGAGAAGCAGCGATCAAACTGGCTGCGCCGACGCTCTCAATCAAGCGGTCAGCGGTTCCGGCAACAACAAGCGCAGGCACCTGGATCGTGGGCAGCGCGGTCCGCAAATCCGTATCGCGGATAATTCGCAGGCGAGACACGTAACCTTCAAAGGGCACTTGTCGTGTATGCTCGCGAAACGCCAAACGATCCTCCGTTCCAATATCAGGACTGAACAGCACGCGCGGCGCAGTGGCCGTGCGATACCCTTTGATCAAACCGTATGGCAACAACGAATAGAGCCAAACGCCCAAGTTGATTTTCGCGCGTTGTGTGAAGAAGGGGAAGGTGTTAACGAGGATCATGCGTTCAAAGATTCCCGGATGAGCGTAAGCCGCCGCCAACACCACCAGGCCGCCGAAGGATTCACCGAGAAAAGTCGCTCGTTCTGCTCCGACATCGCGCACGATCCAAACCAAATCATTAATCAAGTCGGACATTGTATAGCGCCCGCAGGGTCGCAGCGGAAATGTTACCACCGTATGGTCACGCGCGAGATCACGCGCTTGCTTGTAGAAAAGTTTGCCCGAACCCTCTAATCCAGAAACATAAATAAAAGGTGGACCGCTACCTTCTTTTTCGTATTCGGGCTTCACGAAAGGTTTCAAGCATGAAAGCTTTATTGAGTGAGGGGTTTTAGTATTGATCGCTGCCGGCGCGTTCCATCTCTTCGAGAATGCTTTGCGCGGCGCGGGCAGGATCAGGAGCATTGATAATTGAACGACCGATGACCAGGTAATCGGCTCCACTGCGAACCGCTTCAGCCGGTGTCATCACGCGCTTCTGGTCATCATGCGTAGCCGAGGCCGGGCGCACACCCGGCGTAATGATTATAAACTGTTTATCGTTCACCGCCGCACGTACTAACTGAACTTCATGCGGCGACGCGACGACGCCATCCAGACCAGACTGGTGCGCAAGGTGAGCTAACATACTGACTTGCTTCTCCGGTATCGAGGCAACACCGACTTCGTGGAGCGTTGCTGCATCAGCACTGGTCAACACTGTCACGGCGATAACCTGTGGCCGCGACAATCCTTCGCGCCGCGCCGTGTCAGACACCGCTTCTGCCGTGCGCCGCATCATCTCGCTTCCTCCGAGCGCATGAACGTTGAAGATCGAAACTCCGAGACGCACCGCTTCGATGCCGGCGGAGGCGACGGTGTTCGGTATGTCATGAAATTTTAGATCAAGAAAGACGCGCCCACCCGCTTCGACAATCTCTCGTACAAACTCTGGACCGGCAGCAGTAAAAAGTTGCGAGCCAATTTTGAACATACATGCAAAATCACCCAACACTGTAAAAAGCTCGCGTGCCTGGCGCGGAGTTTCGACGTCAAGCGCGATGATCAACTTACTTTGGGGTGATTTATTCATTGGCGAACTGAAGACGTGAACGGTAGTGGCTCAGAGAGGGGGGAGCGTGGGAGAAGCCCGCGCTGAAGCTATGGCGCCTGCGACCCGCTCCCTCCCTCACGGTCGGGCCTCTGCCTCTCACGCGACTGAACTACTACTCTGTGAACAAAGAAGATCATGTGATGAGACTACATGGACGAGGTGCTATTGGTTGCGCGAATCGATGGCGAGCGTTTTGACTTGCGCTATTATCACGCTGCCGCAAGTTCTCTGGCGCGTGACCCAACCGCTTCTGTCAGCGAGCGGAAACCGCTTTGGTCTAGAATCTTCATCAACCCATCGTTGATGTCGCGCACGATCTCAACGCCTTGGTAAACGAAGCCTGTATAAAGCTGGACTAGACTGGCTCCCGCAGTAATCTTCTCCCACGCATCGGCAGCGTTAAAGATGCCGCCGACGCCGATGATCGGAAGCTTTCCGCCCGTTAAACGATAGAGCGCGGCAACCACCTCCGTTGAACGCGCCCTGAGCGGCACGCCGCTTAAGCCGCCCTCACCACAAGCTGTGACGTTTGAGCGCGGAGTGTGCCGGAGTTCGCCGCGGCTGGTTGTGGTGTTAGTGGCAATGATGCCGCTTATGTCAGTACGCTCCGCAACGCCTACAATCATCTCCACTTCACCGATGTTCAGATCAGGCGATATTTTGACGAGCAGCGGCACGGGCGCGCGTCCTTCTCTTGCAGCGAGTTCGCGGTTACGTTCCTGCAGAGCGCCGAGCAACGCGCCGAGACGATCTGCTTGCTGAAGTTCACGTAAGTGCGGGGTGTTCGGTGAACTAACATTAACGGCGATGTAATCAGCAAGTTCATATACGAGGTCAAAGCTTGCTAAGTAGTCGGGTATCGCATCTTCAATCTCCACCGCGCGGCTCTTCCCGATGTTGATGCCGAGCACGCAATCCGGGCGATGAGTTTTGAGGTGGGAGGCGAGGGCGGCCGCGCCGTCGTTGTTGAAGCCCGCGCGGTTGATGAGCGCGCGGTCGAGCGGCAGACGAAACAGGCGCGGGCGCGGATTTCCCGGTTGCGCAGTGTGGGTTACGGTGCCGACCTCGATAAAGCCGAAGCCGAAGGCCGCCAGAGCTTGTGCGCCGGTGCCGTTCTTGTCGAAACCGGCAGCAAGGCCGACCGGATTAGCGAATGAAAGTCCGAAGCAGCGTAAGCCGAAAGCGGAGCGGTGATAACGGCGCGCGATTAACTGCCGTAACGAACCGTCTTTGAGCGCAACCGCGAGTGCGTGCAAGACCATTTCGTGGGCCGTCTCAGGCGGCAAGCGGAAAAGCAACGGACGCAAGACTGAACGATAAAGCATCAAGGGTAGGGTTAATCTTTCTGGGGCGTGTCAAACGTTACATCAAAAGCTGTTGACCACCTCGAGTGGCTAGCGTGGGCAGCAGTTAACCGCGCGTGAGCGTAACAAAGCCGCGGAAAACATGTCAAAGAAATTTTGGATTTGCGATTTTCGATTTGTAAATCAAGTGAGATTGAACACACGTCGCTTCATCTCATCTTCCAATCGCAAATCGCGAATGTAAAATTAGAAATTCTTCTGGTCCAGCAGTCGTTTCAACCCGACAGTGGAACCAAAGATGTATAAAGGATCAGCATTGCGCCCGAAGCTCATCACGACGTAAGTGTCGGGGATGCTTTCGACAAAGCTTGCAAACTCCACCGCCTCTCCTTTTTTAAGACCGAAGTCATCCGCGAGGTGGTTGCTTAACTTGCCGGGGCGCGGCCACAGTTCAAAAAGTTGCGGAAGGAGTTTGTGTGACGAAGCAATTCGGTACATGACGTTTAATTGTCCAGTGAGAGAACTTCGATCTTTGATCTCTTTATATTGCTTACCGGAGAGCCATTCCAACGGGCCAATCTCTGCGATGTTGGAGCTAACTGGCTCGCCAGCCACAAAGCTACCCTTGTTGCCGGACCAGTAAGAGTTGGCGAATAAATAAACCTTTTCAACAGCATCGGCGTTGTTCAAAACGAGCGGCCAAATCTGTTTTTCAAAGCTTGGTCCGGCGGCATACCCCCGCGCCGGGCTGATGAAGCTGGTAAGTTTGATGAAGTCCAATGACGAGTTTGTTCTCCTGCCGTTAAAGCTCAGGCACGCTGTTAGTTCGTTTATATCACACGGCTTGAAGATTCTCTTGTCATGTCTTCCGTCAACTTCTGCCTTCGTGTTAGTATCCCCGGCCAATGGAGTTCGTGGAAAAAGCGCGCATCATGGATGGGGTACGCATCAATCGTGCGCTGGCGCGGCTTGCGTCCGAAATCGTCGAAGGCAATCATGGCGTAGGGGGGCTTTACCTCGTCGGTGTACGGCGGCGCGGCGTGCCGCTCGCAGAGCGTATCGCGGATAAGATCGCAGACCTTGAGGGCGCCCGCCCGCCGGTAGGTTCAATCGACATTACGCTGTATCGCGACGATCTATCAACGGTCGGCGCTAACCCGATTGTCAATCGCACAGAGCTTCCTGTAAGCGTCGAAAATCATAACATCGTGCTGGTTGACGATGTGCTCTACACGGGGCGCACAATCCGTTCGGCACTGGACCAATTGATTGACTATGGGCGACCGCGGCGCGTGCTCCTGGCGGTGCTGATTGACCGCGGCAAAGAGCATCGCGAGCTTCCGATTCAAGCCGATTTTATCGGCAAGCATGTGCCGACGAAGAAGAGCGAAATAATCAAAGTGATGTTAAGTGAATATGATGGGGAAGAAGGCGTCGCCATCGTTGAGCGACCGGCAGCCACAGAAATCTCGTAAGAGCGATTCCGCCGGGATCGCTTTTTTTGCGTGAAGAACAAGACACAAGAATCAATTGAAAGTCGCCCCCAACCTAAAGACGCACCGGTGCGGATAGGCAGCGGTTTTGCACGCAAAGACCTCCTCGGCATAGGCGAACTTTCCGCCGCCGAGATTACGCACGTGCTCGACGTGTCCGAGTCTTTCCGCGACATCGCCCAACGCGAAATCAAAAAAGTTCCGACGCTTCGCGGACGCACGGTTATCAATCTTTTCTTCGAACCGTCAACGC
>JACCTF010000600.1 GCA_013812565.1 Pyrinomonadaceae bacterium
ATCTTGTCGCACACAAGATTCGCGAAAAGCAGACGGCCGTGGAAAGACACTGGGGGGAAGAACCCTTGAGCGGAGAATTTGACGCCGATCAGTTACGACAGGTCTTTGTTAACCTGATTGCTAACGCGCTGGATGCGAGCAAAAAAGGGATGCCGATCTCGATTTCAACCGAATGCATCGCACAAGGTCGAAGTGACAAGAAGAACGACGGCAGCGGTCGGATACAGCATCTCAACTACGCGCGCATCTCTATCGCTGACCGGGGAAGCGGCATAGATGAGAAGACACGCGCGCATATCTTCGAGCCGTTCTTTACAACTAAACAGCGCGGCACGGGACTCGGTCTCGCCATCGTGAAAAAGATTGTGGAGCAACACGGCGGCCGAATCGCGGTCGCGAGTCAGCCCGGAGAAGGGACGCAGTTTACATTTGAACTGCCGCTTGTTGTTGATGATTCATAACAACATGGAAAGCTTTGTGTGCGGCAGCGATTGTTTGGTCTAGCAGTTCATCTGTGTGGGCCAGCCCGATGAAGCCCGCTTCGAACTGCGACGGAGCAAGATAGATGCCTTGTTCGAGCATTGCATGGAAGAACCGACCATACATCTCGCGTCTGCTCTTTGATGATGAATCCCAGTCCGTCACCGGTTCGTCAGTAAAGAAGGTGGTCCACATCGAGCCGACCCGGTTGGTGACCGTCTTCACTCCGGCAGCACATGCTGCTTCCGTCATGCCTTGACACAAGTGCGCGCCCGCTCGCTCCAATCGTTCGTAAACCGAAGAATCGCGCAACCGTTTGAGCGTCACCAAACCGGCGGTCATCGCGAGGGGATTACCAGAGAGCGTGCCCGCTTGATAGACCGGACCAGCTGGAGCGATGTGCTCCATGATCTCGCGACTTCCGCCGTAAGCTCCGACGGGCAGACCTCCGCCGATGATCTTGCCGAGCGTAGTGATGTCAGGCGAGACGCCGTAGAGCTGCTGTGCTCCGCCGCGCGCGAGGCGAAATCCGGTCATCACTTCATCAAAGATTAAAAGCGCATTGTGCTTCTCGGTGATGCTCCGCACTTGTTGCAGGTAACCTTCGCGCGGCGGCACGCAGCCCATGTTGCCGACAACCGGCTCGATGATTACCGTTGCGATGTCACTGTGTTCAGCGAAGGTCTGCTCCAGCGCTGCCGCATCATTAAAGGCAAGCGTCATCGTGTCACGTGCGAGCGCCGCCGGGACGCCCGGACTATCCGGCAAACCTAATGTTGCAACGCCTGATCCGGCCTTTACCAACATACTGTCGCCGTGTCCGTGATAACAGCCCTCAAACTTGATGATCTTATTACGACCCGTTACGCCGCGCGCCAGACGAATCGCCGACATCGTGGCTTCCGTGCCGCTGTTGACCATGCGAACCATTTCGATTGACGGCACGGCATCAATAATCTCTTCGGCCATTTCAATCTCAAGCTCGGTCGGCGCGCCATAGCTTGTGCCGCGCTCCAGCGCCATACGCAGAGCCTCGATCACTTCCGGGTCAGCGTGACCGAGAATCATCGGTCCCCATGAACCGACGTAATCAATATACGTGCGCCCATCAACGTCGGTCATCGTCGCCCCGCGCGCACTCGCGATGAAGCGCGGCGCGCCGCCGACGGATTTGAAGGCGCGGACAGGGGAGTTGACGCCGCCGGGAATTAAGTCCGTCGCACGAGCGAAAAGTTCTTCCGAACGATCTGGTGTATTGCTGCGTGGGGTATTCATAATCGTAGAAGACGGAAGTCAGAAACCGGTAGGCAGAAGGGAGTAGGGAGAATAAAAGCAGTGGCCTCCGCCGATTATCCTAACTTCTGACTCCTATCTCCCGGCTTCTCAAGTTTAACTTCTTTGTTATCCAAATATTCTTCGCCACCGACGGTCGAGCGCGCCGCCCAAAAGAAAGGCCATAACTGATGGATTCTCGTGCGAGCGGTCATAGCCGACCAGTTCAACATAGGCGCGCCCTCCGGTTTCTCGCTCACCGTGATGGCCGCGCACCGTACACGCTCCTTCCCAATACACGATCATTGTTGTGCCGCGCGTATCGAGTTCCTGATCTTTCATTACCGGGGTGATCGTCACGTCAACTCTGAAGCGTGGTACTTGCAGCCGCCAATTGATCGGGTAAGTTACATCTGTGTGCGGACTGCGCCAGTAGCCGGTCACGTCAAGCGAAAAGTCTTCGCGCGCGAGGTGCGTTCTCGTTCCTTCAGAGTCAACGAACGCGCCGCTTGAAAACGATGATGGCCGACCCGCATCATCGCGTATGTGATAAACCATCACCTCTGCGCCGGTGTCAAGCTGAAGACTAAACCAATCCCAGCCTTTCTGATTATCGGTTGTTGTCCAGGTGCCGAACTCGCGATCCATCCACGCTGCGCCAGTGAAATGCTCGGTTTCGCCATGCCACGTGATGTCGCCTTCGGCTTCCATGCGTGTGAATGCAAAGTAGCGCGATGCTTCATTGTGATCCTTAAAACTAACGCCGCCCTCGCCGTTTAAGACAGGTGGTTTCGCCGGTTTGAGCGCGGCTTCAAAGATAAGATCACTGCCCAGTGACGCGCGCAGCAAATGAAGGCCGTGAGCTTCGCGCACCGTCCAATCGCCAAGCTGAAGGTGATAGCGTTTTGTGCTGTTGAGGGCTGGAAGATCGAATGGACCGTTAGCGCTTTTCCGGTGTGCATACCGAAACTTTCCATGTGATTCATCGGTGATCGCAAAGTGTGCGAGGTAAAGCGGATTGGCAATAAGCCGGAGGGGGATAACACCGAAGCGGTCAAGGTCAGT
>JACCTF010000610.1 GCA_013812565.1 Pyrinomonadaceae bacterium
GCTTTACACAGCCTTGAAGCAATTGCGCCTACGACTCGAAAAACACAGCCCGGAGGTTGCGCACAAATGAAGCAGAACATGTGGAACGGAGAGACTGAGCAGGGCGCGAGCAAGTTGGCATCCTGCGAGCACGCCGAAAGCCTCGTCACATATCTCTATGGTGAGACGAGCGCAGGCGAGGCGAAGATCTTTGAGCAGCATTTGGAGCGCTGCCTCGCGTGCCGCGAGGAGCTTGCCGCTTTCAGCCATATGCGCAACTCCATATACGAGTGGCGCGCGCAGGCGCTTGGCATTGCCGCAAGCTTTCCGCTTGACCTCGCATCCCCCGCAGTTTCGACGTTCGCAAACTCATCCGCCGAGCGTTCTGAACAGCGCGGACAAAAGCATTCGACACTTGCTGCGCTCCGCCGGTTCTTCCATTTTTCGCCGTTATGGGTGCGGGCGGGGGGGGTCGCAGCGGTCTTGTTAGTTTGCGTACTGGCGGGAATCTTTATCACAAATTCCGAGCGCGGACGTACTACCGCAAGCAGAGTCACACCTCTGGAGCAAGCCAACCGCTCGCCCCAAAACACAGTGGCATCACCCGAAGGCGAATCCGGGCCAGAATCTTTAGTTCGCCTCAACACAAACGATGAAAGCATTAGCAGCGATGAACAAAGAAGCTCATCGCTTAATCACAACAGCGCCGCATCTTCCGGACAAACGACGCGAAGCAGGAGGGCGCAACGCAAACCTACGCCATCTCCATTCGCTCCGGCGCGTGACCAACTGCTGACTGCCAGCAATGAAAGAGAGGTGGTCGCGAGAGAGGCGAGCAATCTGCCACAACTCTATGATCTTCTCGGCGAACAGCAGATGTCCGCGACTGATGAAGACACCTCACCGCGTCTGCGTGATCTACTGCGTCAGGTTAAATAATCGTTAGTGGCACGATTGTGTGAGAGAAGTTCAGAGTACCGCCTTTAGGCGGGCTTTGGCTGCGAAGAAAAACCGAATGAGGCCGGTACTCAAAACGAGTATCACCCACTCTCATTGAGACTGCACCGAATAAGCAACACAGTACCTCAAGAGGCTCCAAGAATATGAAAGAGATTACGTTGAAGCGAACAGCTTTCACATCCGTCTTTACTTTATCAATATTTTTCTTCGTTCTGTTTGCGCAAGCGCAGGCGCAGCAGGAGGCTGATCCGCTTGCCCAGCGCCAAGCTCAGAACGCCGGCGGTTTGCTGCGCGCCTTAAACTTGTCGCCGGAACAGAGGGCACAAATACGCATGCTACGCGAACAGAACAAAGAAACGGCGCGCACCGCCAGACGGCGGTTGGGTCAAGCCTACCGCGCGCTCAATGAAGCGATTCACGCTGATAGTGTAGATGAGCGGGAGATTGAATCACGCGTCCAGGAAGTCGGCACGGCGCATGTGGAGGTCGAGCGTTTGCGTGCGCAGGTTGAACTACAGATACGCCGTGTGATTACCCCGGATCAGTTAAATGCTCTACGCCGGATGCGCCGGCAAGCGCGCAGCGAGCGTCAACAGCGGCGGCAGGAAAATAATGCTCCGCCTTTTTCTCTGCGCAAGCAGAGATGAGATACCCGCTAAATCTACTTTCATAAATCCAGATCAAAAGTGCCCGCCGTTCATTTACTACTTCCCTGTGAAGCTCAAGCCAAAACCTCTTGAGCTTTCCTTTAACATGCTTCACTACGTGCCTGAGTAAGCAATGATCTGAGAAGTTTCTCAATCGTTGTTTACGGTGCGTTCTTCCGCGGCTTGACGCATAGCGCGTTCTTTGCTCATCATAGCTTGCTTACGCTGACCGTCTATCTAGCTTTCATATGAGACTCTTTACAGTTCCGGTGACGCTTGACTCCTAATTACACGAGCATCTTTGTTACAACACACCGCGGACGCAAATTTTTGTCCCACAAAGTGAGTTCTTGTTCTCAAGTATGAACATCTTCACGCGCGCTCTGCTTGAAATACAGGAAACAACTTTGCTGGCCGCGCGCGCCTTGGGCAGGATGTTTCATCACCCGAGCTACACCAAGGAAACAATCACGCAGATGGACATCATCGGCGTCGGATCGTTGACAATCGTCATCCTCACAGGTTTTTTTACCGGCGGGGTGCTGACGCTGCAAACCTTTCCGACGCTGAAGTATTACGGCGCGCAGGATCAAACCGGTCGCCTCGTGGCGCTTTCGCTGGTACGCGAACTTGGCCCGGTGCTGACCGCCTTGATGGTGACGGGTCGGGTTGGGTCGGCGATCTCGGCGGAGCTTGGTTCAATGAGCGTGTCACAACAGATCGACGCAATGCGCGCTCTCGGCACCGATCCGGTGCGCAAGCTTGTCGCGCCGCGCTTAATCGCGCTGCTTGTGACCTTACCTCTGCTCACTGTAATCGCCGATGTGGTCGGCATCGGTGGCGGATGGGCCGTTGCCATAGGGCTTTATAACCAATCATCAATGACGTATTTGACCGCGGTGCGCGACGGCATCACCGCCGATGATATTATCGGCGGAGCGATCAAGCCAATCGTCTTCGGCCTGATCATCGCCACCGTCGCCTGCCGCCAAGGGTTGAAGACCGAGGGCGGCACGGTGGGCGTCGGACGCTCGACAACGACGGCCGTGGTAATGGCATCTATCCTCGTAATCATTGCCGACTTCTTTCTTGCGAAAGCGCTCCAGGTTATTCTAGGGCTGCCGAGTTGAAGATTTTAAAGACTATTTATGGCTTCCGCGAACATTGTGGTTTCTGAGCCTGCTGACTTGGACGCGAGCGACCAAGCGGCCGAACGGGCGCTTGTTGATGAGCGTGCCGTTCCCGCACTCGAGTTTAGGGACGTTCATCTCTCATTTGACGACCGCAAGATTCTAGATGGCCTAAACCTTAAAGTAATGAAGGGCCAGACCCTAATCATCCTCGGCGGATCGGGGAGCGGCAAATCAACCACCATCAAGTTGGTGCTCAGCCTACTCAAACCCGACGAGGGACAAGTTTTTGTTGACGGCGAAGATATTACGAACTACAGCGAAGCCGAGATGATGCGTGTGCGGCAGAAGATCGGCATGGTCTTTCAAGAAGGCGCGCTGTTCGATTCATTATCGGTCTACGACAATGTCGCCTACCGTTTGCATGAGCAAGGCGTGCCGGAGGAAGAAGTAGCGCAGGAAGTCCGCCGAATGCTGCGCTTCGTCGACCTTGAGGATGCGATTGACAAGATGCCGATTGAACTTTCCGGCGGCATGCGCCGCAGAGTGGGCATTGCGCGCGCGCTTGTTGGTGGTCCACAAATCGTCATGTTCGATGAACCCACCGCCGGACTCGATCCGCCGACCGCACGCACCATCTGCGAGTTAGCGATCAAGCTGCGCGACCTGGAAGACGTGTCATCGATCTTTGTGACACACGAAATGAATAATGTCGAGTATCTTACTTCGGACTATGCTGCCATCAATGAGGCGGGCGAAGTTGTGTTCGAGCAAGAAGGCGAGCGGCTGTGTTTGATCAATACTAAGGTTATGATGATCCGTGATGGCCGCGCGATCTTCAACGGCAGTGACGAACAACTGCGCAAAACCGAAGATTCTTATATCCGCCGCTTCATACGAGGACGATGAAAGGAGTTCAGAAAGGATGAAGTGGGAAGGATGAAGGATGAATAAGCAGGCAGATGGCTTTGCTGTCTTAACTTCATCCTTCCCACTTCATCCTTGAGCAATTTATGCCCCCACAAAAAAAGACCATCGGGTTGCGGGAGGTGCGCGTCGGATTGTTCGTCGTCATCGCCCTCGCCATATTGATCCTCCTGATTTTGAATGCGTCGGGCGACATCTCGCCTTTTTCGTCGAAACTTCACCTGCGCGCCCGTTTTGCCAACGCCGACGGACTACGTTCCGGCTCTGAGGTGCGGTTAGCTGGCGTGAGCGTCGGCACGGTCGATGATGTTCGATTACTTCCCCCCTCGGATGACCCGGCGGCCCCGCAGATAGAAGTCAGGCTTGCGGTTGATAACAGCATTGATGGCCGGGCTGCCTCCGAACGTATTCGTACTGACTCCATCGCACAGTTAGGTTCCCCCGGTCTGCTCGGCAATGAAAAGTTAATTAACATCACACCCGGCACGGCACTTGGGCAACCGGTCGCAGAGAATGTCGAGTTGCGTACCACATCCACCAATTCACTTTCTGACATTACATCATCGAGCAATGAACTGGTTCAGCAGTTGAACAGGCTCAGCTCGCAGGTGAACGATATTACCCGTAAGGTCAATGAAGGGCAGGGCACGATTGGTCGCTTCATCAATGACGAATCGTTCTACAACAATCTCAACGCGGCCGTCCGTGACGTACAGGACGTGACCCGTCAAGTTAGAACGGGCCGCGGTTCGGCCGGTCTGTTCGTCAATGATCCTGCGCTCTACAACAATCTCAACGCGACTACAGCTCAACTGCAAGCCATCGCTGAAGACCTGCGGCGCGGACGGGGTACGGCTGGTAAATTCTTCACCGATGAAGCGCTCTACAACGATGCCCGCGGCGCAGTGACACGGCTTAACCACTCGGCCGACGAAGTGAACGCCATCATCACAGACATTCGCGCTGGCCGCGGCACAGTCGGCAAGCTTCTTACTGACGAAGCGATTTACAACGACACGCGAGTCGCCATCACGCGCTTTAACACTGCCGCCGATGGCATTAACAACATCGTCTCCGGCTTGCAACGTGGCGAGGGTACAGTCGGCAAACTCTTCACCGACGATCAACTCTACTCCAACGTTAATCAGGTTTCCGCTGAAGTCAACAAGCTGATCTACGACTTTCGCCAGAATCCGAAGAAATACCTAACTATTAAGTT
>JACCTF010000611.1 GCA_013812565.1 Pyrinomonadaceae bacterium
GCGCTTCGCCCGGCCTCGGTGTCCAACCGCAGCGCCTCGTTAGTTTCGATGTTACTTCGCCCAGCACTTTGCGCAGCGATGTGCTGATCTCGGGTTTGCAACCGGGCGAGACATTAAAGGGCATCGACTTCCGTCCGGCAACCGGGCAAATCTTCGGCTTGGGTAGCACGAGCCGTCTCTACTTAATCGACCCCGACTCTGCAGTTGCAACCCCGGTCAGCGCAACGGCCTTCGCTCCGGCGATCAGCAGCGTCGAATTCTTCGGTTTTGATTTCAATCCGGTGCCGGATCGTATCCGTGTCATCTCTAACGTTACCGACCAGAATTTTCGACTAAACCAGAACACCGGCGCGGTCGTTGATGCAGACGCTGTGACGGCTGGGACGCAACTCGACACGAGCGTTGCTTATGCGGCGGGTGATCCGAATGTTGGAGATCCGCCGAACATCGTCGGCGCAGCCTACGCTAACAACGTGGATGGCGCGACCTCGACAACCAATTTTGCGATTGATGCGCGCCCTGATGAACCCGCTCGACTTGTCACCGTGGGCACGCGCGACTTTCCAAATGCACCGCCAGGCGGCACAGCTTCTTCACCGAATGCCGGGCAACTGTTCACCGTTGGAGACAGGGATACCACCAACCCTGAGGCTAGTTATTTAGGCGTGCGGACGAACAATCTTGTCGGCTTTGACATTTCACTTTTTGAGGAGGCTTACCTATCGCTCACGCCTCCTGATCCCTTCAACGCTCCTTCCAGTCTCTATACAGTAGATTTGACAACTGGAGCCGCGACGCTCGTCGGCCCGGTTGGCGGCGGACTCAGACTCGAAGGTCTCACCGTCGTTACACTAGAAACCACGACATCAACATTTCAGTTCTCGCTAGCCAGCTACGGGGTTGCGGAGAGTACAGCCAATCTGGGCATTACCATCAACCGTACAGGCGACACGACGCTTCCGGCCACCGTGGACTTCCAAACTGATGACACCAATCAGTTTGTGCGTTGCGACATAGCCACCGGCACGGCAAGTCCGCGCTGCGATTATGCGACGACGGTCGGCACAGCGACGTTCGCCGCTGGCGAAACCACACGGACATTCTTGATCTCTATTGCCGATGATGTCTTTGTGGAAGGAGATGAAAGTTTCACCATCTCTCTGCGCAATGCGACGGGCAATTCGTCGCTCGGAGCGGCAAGTATCGCGACCGTGACCATCATCGATAACGATACAACAGCGCCCACGGCGGCGACCAACCCGATTGATCAACCGGAGTTCTTCGTGCGCCAGCAGTATCTCGACTTCCTCAGTCGTGAACCGGATACGCCGGGTTTCACCGCTTTCGTCGCGCGCCTCAGAGGCTGTCCAGCGGGTGACACGAGTTGCGACCGCATTGCGGTGGCGGCGGCCTTCTCACGCTCGGTTGAGTATCTGGAGAACAAAGGCTTCTTCCTGATTCGCTTCTACAGTGCGGCATTCGGGCGGCGTCCGACCTACCAGGAGTTTGTCCGTGACTTGCAGCGACTCACCGTTGCAACCGATGCTGAAGTCGCTCCACGACGAGATGCCTTCACCCTCGAGTTCACGCAGCGCGAGGAGTTCCGCTTGCGTTTCAATTCGCTGTCAAACGAGGCGTTCGTCAATCGGCTCTATGACACGGCGGGCATTGTTCTTACCGCCACTGCGCGTAATCAGATTGTGACTGATCTGAATAGCAACCAAAGATCGCGCGCGCAAGTTCTGCGCGAGTTGGTTGACAGCAGCGCCTTCTTCAACCAGGAGTTCAACGCCGGGTTCGTGCTGTCGCAATACTTCGGCTTCCTGCGGCGCGACCCCGACGAACAAGGCTTCCAGGACTTCCTGAGAATCTTAAACACCAACCCCGGAGATGTTCGCACCGTGGTTGCAAACTTTGTCAATTCCACTGAGTACCGACTCCGCTTCGGTGTTCCTGGACCATAATAGAACTGCGATTGGTACTATCCAAGTACCAACGATTTGAGCGGCTGGTGAATGTCACTGATCACGGCATTCACCAGCCGCACTTTTTTGTAAGCTCGCCTTTCGGCGTGATTCGCTTGGGGAACAGATGTCGCGCGGCATACAATTAAGCTCGTAAGTAACACCGGTTTCCATGGGAGTAAGCAAGCAGAAGCCCGACCGTGAGGAAGGGCCTCTATCGCCAAAGAAGCAAAGAAGCGAAAACAGAAGAGAACGCCTGCACTCACGCTTGGAGTTCCGCCATCTGTTCACGCACCTGAAAGCGGCTATAAGACAAAGTCGGAGCTAAGAAATTGCGTGTTCTCATTGTCAAACTCGGTAGCATCGGTGACATTGTGCACACGTTGCCGGCACTCGCAGCCATCAAGCGGGCGCTGCCTCATTCGGAAATCTCTTGGGTGGTTGAGCGGCGGGCGGCTGAAGTGTTAAGAGACAATCCGATGTTGGATCACCTCATCGAAGTGGACACAAAGGCGCTGCGGCGCGCACCGCTATTCAGAGATATGCTGCAAGCGCTGCGCGAGCAGCGACACCGGTTGCGCGCATCGAAATTTGAGTTCGCCCTCGACTTTCAGGGACTGCTAAAGTCCGCGGCCATCGCTCTGCTGTCAGGCGCGCGCGGTCGTTACGGTTTTTCCCGAGAAGCGTTGCGCGAACCCATCAGTCGTTTACTGCTGACTAAGACTTTCCCCGTGCCCATTAACGTGCATGTGATTGCTAAGAATTTAGCGCTCGTGCGCAGCGCCCTTGACATCGAAACGCCGACCGAGTCCAGCGAGTTTGAGTTTCCCATCGCTGTCGGAGCAGAGCATGAGCATGAAGCAGAGCAGGCGGTTGAGGGTTTCGGTGAAGACTTTGCAATACTCAATCCCGGCGGCGGTTGGCCCACAAAGTTATGGAACGCGGAACGCTACGGAGCCTTGGCTGACGGATTGTGGACGGATCATCATCTTTGCTCAATTGTCACTTACGGTCCGGGGGAGCACAGGTTGGCCGAGCGGGTGGTAAGCGCGAGTCGAAGTGGCCGAGCACGGGCTACGAGCCTTTCCCTGAAAGGTTTCTATGCGTTGGCTCAGCGCACGCGCGTTTACATCGGCGGCGACACCGGGCCAACCCATCTGGCTGTGGCGGCCGGTGCGCCAATCGTCGGATTGTTTGGTCCGACCGAGTGGTGGCGCAACGGTTCGCCGCACACTATCGACATTTGCGTCGAACGCACGGACATCGATTGCCGCACGAATTGTCATCGCCGCGCGTGTTCGCAATGGGTGTGTATGGACATCGATGTTGGACATGTTCTTTGCGCGGTGGAGGAAAGGTTGCGGCGCGTGCAAAGAACTACAGAGCTGGAGAAGTTGGTTAATGCGTAGAGGCGGAACATGGATACAGCGTTGGCGCGTGCCGCTCGGCTTTCTGTGCGGCGCGGTCTTTATCTTGCTGGCCGAACCTCAACCGGCGACGCTTGCCCTGGGCGCCATCGTCGCGCTGTTTGGTATTGCGCTTCGCGCGTGGGCCGCCGGTCACATTAGGAAGAACGCCCAGCTCGCCATCACTGGGCCGTATGCTCATACACGTAACCCGCTTTATCTTGGTAGCTTCCTGCTCGGTTTAGGATTCACAATCGCCGCCAACCGCATTGTGCTCGGAGCGATCTTCACCGTCTTCTTTTTGAGCATCTATGTGCCTGTGATGCGCGTCGAAGCACGTACCCTCGGCGAGCTTTTCGGCTTAGCATACAAGCGCTATGCGAGCGCGGTGCCTCTGCTCTTTCCACGTCTCACGCCGTATATGAACGCCGACAGCGCACCATCAAAGTTCGACATTGACTTGTACATTCGTTACCGCGAGTATCGCGCCGCGCTTGGCACGTTGGTCGCTTGGAGCGTGCTCGCGTTGAAAGCTATCATCGCAAAGTAGGTATAGCTCGTGCTGCATCAAAGATTTTGCATATTCACTTTTTGGTTGCTCTGTCTGTGCGCTGCGGCGAGCGTTCTTGCAGATACCAATCGAGATGGTGTCGCAATGCTGCCGTTTGAACCAAGCGAACAACTGATCTACGAAGGCGAGTTCTCAAAATTGTTGCTTCGCGGCGTGACCCTCGCAGAGCTTCGCTTCACAGCCGAGCGCACAGTGGCAGAAGCACCTGACAAAGCCGAAACCAAAGCTGAATCACAGCCAACTGTCAATCTACGTTTCACTGTCGAAGCTGTTTCCAAAGGATGGTTTCGCAAACTCTTCGGCATTCATTTTCGCTACCTGGTTCAGTCAATCGTAGAACCTTTTTCCCTCGCCGTAGTGCGGACCACCACGCTTGACGAACAGGGCCGACGCCTTCGCACCAGCGAAACGGTTTATAATCGAACGAGCGGCAGTCTCGTGTGGACCGAACGCGACCCGAACGATCCGGCGCGCCCGCCGCGCGTCGTGGCTTCTTCGCTGAACAATCAAGCGACATCTGATCTCGCCTTCGCCCTCTACTACCTGCGCACGCAGCCGCTCGTCCTGGGCGAGAGCTTTGAGTTTACAATGAGCGATTCGGGACAGATCTATCGCATCCCCGTTGAAGTAGTCGAAAAGAAGCGAATCAAAACTGTACTTGGCGAAGTCTCAACAATTCGTGTAAATGTAGATGTGTTTGGCGACAAGCGGCTTGTTAATGGTCAAGGTAAAATGTCCGTGTGGTTTACGGATGACCGACGCCGCATTCCGGTGCGCGCAGAGATCAGCAGCGAGATGGGCACCTTGGACATCACGTTGAAGCGCGTTACAAACGGCACGCAAGCTTAAGCGGACGATTATTCATCGAACGAATGCCCGAAGAAAATTCTGAGCAGCTTTCTGTTTCGATAGGCGCGACGGTACGAGCGAATGAACCGAGCGGTAGTTTGGTCGCGTTTTCAATGGATGAGCCGATTGATGAGGCGCTGTTGCAACCCTACGCTATTGATGGCATCAACCTGCTGGTGCACTCGCCGACTAAGCTTTTCCTTTGCTGGAACCATGCGCACGATCCTTCCGACACGTTGCGCAAAGCTTTCTATTCTGAAGCAGCACAATATCATTTAACAGTTCGTCTGGTTGACGTTGATAGCGGCTATGAAAGTTTCCACGAAGCGTCGGCAACACGCATGCAGTGGTTTGATGTAAGTCCGGGTCGCGCTTACAAAGCACACATCGGATTCTTTGCTTCAGGTCGCCCTTTTATACATCTGTTTACTTCGGGCACTGTCCGGACGCCGCGCCCCAGCGTTTCTTCAGCAACGGATGCGGCAGATCATTTCAAAGTTCCAACAATGTCCTTTGTGCACATGCTGAACGAAGCCGGGTATGTGAGCGATGCAATGGAAGTTGCGCTCGAAGCAAGTTGATTCTCGAAAGAGACAAGTGAACAATGACGAGTGACAAGCAAGAATAATACTGACGCGGCATCTCTCCGCTCCGGCGAAGAGAAACGATTGTCGTGCGCGAAGCCTTTGACGATCCTTCGTCACACATTGCCTCCTTCCTGCTAGTTACTTGTTACTATTCACTTGTCACTGTTCACTCTCAAACAATTATGCCCACAGGATTCTTCAGTCTCATCCTTCATGCGCATCTTCCGTTTGTGCCTTATCCAGAGCATCCTCATCTGCGCGAAGAAGAAACCCTCTATCAAGCCATTACAGAAGCTTACCTGCCGCTTATCGATGTCATCTCGAATCTCCACAAATCAGGAGTCGCACCGCGCATCACGATAGGCGTTTCGCCGTTGCTTTGCGAGATGCTCGCTGATCCACTAAGACAATCGCTCTATACCGGGCATCTCGAAAATCTGCTTTCCCTCACCGAGCAAGAGATCAAGCGAACCGAACGGGAAGCGCCTGAGTTTGTCTCCGCAGCCAAGATGTACCACGAAAAGTTGAACGCGGCTTGGAGGTTGTGGAGCAATCAGTTAAATCACAACATCCTGCCTACGCTCGGCGAATTGCAAACAGCCGATATGGTAGAGATCATTACCAGCAGTGCGACGCACGCGGTTCTGCCGCTCATCTCGACCGTCGAAGCCCGACGCGCGCAAGTCGAGGTTGCTGTCGCTAACTACCGCAAACATTTCAAGCAAACTCCACGCGGCATCTGGCTGCCCGGGTGCGCTTATGAAATGGGGATTGAAGAGCTGCTGGCCGACGTCGGAATCGAATACTTCGTAACGGACGCGCAAGCGATTCTCTACGGCGATCCGCGTCCGCGCTATGGGATTTACGCGCCTGTGCGATGCCCGAACGGGGTCGCCGTCTTCGCCCGCGATCCGCAGACAAGCCAGCAGGTGGAAAGTTCTGTGATCGGCTATCCGAGCCACGCGGCCTACCGCGACCTCAGCACTGAAGCGCCGCTTGAGCGTCTTCACACACATCTTCGGGGGAATGGTGAAAGACGTCCGCTCGATTTGAAGTATCACCGCATTACGGGGCGCGATGTGCCGCTCGCTGATAAGCACCCTTACGATCCTGAAGCGGCCAGGCAACAAACGGCCATCCATGCAGATCGTTTCATCGGCGAACACACCAAACAAATCGAGCGCCTTCGCGATTCACTCAATGGACGCGCGCCGCTTGTGGTTGCGCCATACCCCGCCGAGCTTTTCGGCCATTGGTGGTTCGAGGGCATACAGTTTCTCGACACTGTCTTTCGCCAGCTTCACCTGAACCAACAAGCGGTTGCCGCCATCTCCCTCGGAGACTATCTGCGCTCGAACGCTGCTATCCAAATTCAACAACCTTCATCTTCGTCTTGTTGTGCTGAAGGCTACTTCAAAGTTTGGTTGAACGAAGACAATGCGTGGATTAGTCCTCATCAGCAAGCTGCTGAGATCCGCATGATCAAGCTTGCGAACAATTATCACGAACCGCCGAACGAACAAGCACGCCGCGCGCTCAACCAAGCAGCGCGTGAGCTTCTTCTAGTACAGTCGAGTGATTGGGCTTTTCAACTTTATCAAGGCGTTATGCCGGAGCACGCGACGCACCCGTTTCACTCGCACATCCGCAGCTTTCACTGGCTGGCTGATGCGGTTGAGCACTCGGCTATTAACGAAGACCGCCTTAGCGAAATCGAACAACGTGATTCTCTCTTTGCCGAACTCGACTACAGAATTTTCAAAAGCAAGCAGTGATTGATCTTCATACCGTGCGCTTGAGCATTAACATCGAGTGATGAAAAGCGCCCGATCCTTCATCAGCAAAGTTTTCCTCAGCGCTCACTACTCGATTCACTACCGCAGGGTGCGCCGAGTTCAGTGGTCGAGCACGGCTCCATCTAACCATACAATTCTGTTTCTCTTGAACGGCAAGTTGGTGTGGGAGGCAGCGGGCGCGACCGGCGGTGAGATCAACCGATACGGCGCGTTGCTTGTGAATCCGGGAGAAACTACAAGTGTTCGCGGCGCGGGCATCGAGTTTTTGACTCTTACCCTCGCTTCCTCCTTTGTTCTTGACTGCGCGGTGCGCACGGGGCTGACGCGCGTCGATAACTTGGTGGCGTTCCGCCAGCCAGCGATCACACAGGATGAGCGACTCGCAAGGTCAGCCCGCGATATGACGGACGAACTATTGGCAGAGGAAGCCGGCCAAGGAGTGATTTTGGCGGCGCTCGTTGAGCAGGTGATTGTGCATCTGTTGCGCCGCTACGCAGATATTCGGCATTCCTCTGAGATTGAACTATCGCGCGCCGGATTGGTTGACCGGCGTATTCGGCGCGCAGTGGAGTTGATGCACGCACATCTTAATCAGGACTTACCACTCGAAGATCTCGCGGCGGCAGCTTACCTTTCGCCCTTTCACTTCGCACGCTTATTCAAGAAGGTGACGGGCACATCGCCCCACGCTTACCTCGCAGCACTGCGTATGATGCGCGCTGAAAGGCTGCTCGCCGAAACCGATCTCTCGATTACAGAGGTTGGAGCGCGCGTCGGATACAACAGTTCGAGCCACTTCGCCAAAGCTTTCCGGCAAACCACCGGTCTCGCACCGCGCGCCTTTCGCGCCGCAGTAATCAGAGGTTAGATGTTGGATACCAGATGTCTGTAAGACCTGGCTGTCTTCTACAAACATCTGACCTCCGAGCGCTGACATCTATCTTTAAAAGAGCAATCCGCCGCTTGTTTTCAGCAAGATATGATGAGACGCCGGGCGTGGAGTTTTCTATCATGGTCACTATCTTAAATCTTGAGAGGTGAAGCCGGTGACTATCGAAAGCGGGACGGAGATCGCTCCGGCGAAGGGTAAGCTAGGCGTGTTGCTGGTCGGACTAGGAGCGGTTAGTACAACTTTCATCGCGGGAGTCGAAGCAGTAAAACGAGGCTTAGCTGAGCCTATCGGCAGCTTGACGCAAATGGGGACAATCCGCCTTGGCAAGCGGACTGAGAGCCGCGTGCCATTGATTAAGGACTTTGTGCCGCTCGCGGAACTCAGTGATTTGGTCTTCGGCACCTGGGACATCTTCCCTGATTCTGCTTACGACGCGGCACTGCACGCCGGTGTGCTGGAGAAAGACCTGCTCGGGCAGGTCAAAACTCCGCTGCAGAAGATAAAGCCGATGCGCGCCGTCTTTGATCAAAGCTATGTCAAGCGCCTGAACGGAACCAACACGAAGGAAGGCGCTAACAAGATGGAACTGGCCGAGCAGTTGATCGCTGAGATCGAAGATTTTAAGAAGCGAAACAAGTGTGCGCGCCTGGTGATGATCTGGGCCGCTTCAACTGAAATCTTCTTAAAGCCGCATGCCCTTTACCGCACGCTCCGGTCGTTCGAGCAGGCGATGCGCGACAACCATCGCGCGATTGCGCCGTCGATGATCTATGCCTACGCAGCGCTGCGCTCGAATGTCCCCTTCGCGAACGGAGCTCCCAACTTAACCGTTGACGTTCCAGCATTGGTTGAGCTTGCCGAACAAAACAACGTCCCCGTCTGCGGTAAAGATTTCAAAACCGGGCAGACCCTGATGAAGACCATCATCGCGCCGGGTTTGAAGTCGCGCTTGCTTGGGCTTCACGGCTGGTACTCGACGAACATCCTCGGCAATCGCGACGGCGAGGTCT
>JACCTF010000313.1 GCA_013812565.1 Pyrinomonadaceae bacterium
AGCCGACAGCACGCCGCCGCCGCCGCCGCGAGCGAGCGCCGCCGCGCGGCGGCTGTCGAAATGCGGCGCATGGAAGCAGAAGCAACAGACCTGCGCCAGAGAAGCGAGCGTCAAGCGGTTGAGATTGAGACGACCCGCGAGCGTATCGAAGAACTGCGTCGTTCCATCCTCGTTGTTAGCAAAAGCGCCGAGACGGTTGCCGGTGAAAGCGCTGTGTGTGAGCAGGAGGTTGAACAAGCCGGGTTGCGTTTGACAGAGATGCGCGAGAGATCTGATGCGCTCGCGTTAGAGCTAACAGAACTAAATCGACGAGCGGCTGCTATCCGCGACGAACGCGCCGCGCTCGACGTGCACCGTGCGGAGGCCGCGGCGCGGCTCAACTACCTTCATGAAGCGTGCGTTGCCGAACTCGCTCAACCGCTCGAAGAGTTATCAAAGGTTTGCACGCTGGAAGATGATTTTGATCTCGAAGCGGCGCGTGCCAATGTCGAAGAACTGCGTGCTCGCGTCGAGAGCTTTGGCGCGGTCAACATGATGGCACTGGAAGAGTTGGCAGAAGCGGAAGAACGCTTTTCGTTTCTCACCACGCAACGGCAAGACATCGTTGATGGCATCACGTCAACAGAAGAAGCGCTGCGTGAAATCAAACGACGCTCGCGCGAACGCTTCCGTCAAGCTTTTGAGGTTGTTAACCGCAACTTCGGTGAGATATTCATAGAACTCTTCGGCGGCGGGCGCGGCGAGATGAGCTTGATTGATGCGGAAGATGTGTTAGAGTCAGGCATTGACCTCGTCGCGCAACCGCCGGGCAAACGGCTCCAGAATGTGTTGTTGCTCTCAGGCGGTGAGAAGGCGATGGCTGCCCTGGCGCTTCTGCTCGCCATATTCCGCTATCGCCCGTCTCCATTCTGTCTGCTTGATGAGGTGGATGCGCCGCTGGATGAAGCGAACGTCGGACGCTTCACCAATAAGATCGTTGAGATGTCTGCAAACACACAGTTTATCGTGATTACGCACAACAAGAAGACGATGGAAGCGGCGCGCGCCCTCTATGGCGTGACGATGGAAGAAGCAGGCATCTCAAAGATTGTTTCAGTGAAGTTCGAGTAAGTATGAAAAGAAGTAACGGGATGCAGACAGCTTTGGCGACGCTTGTTCTACTGGCTGCAAACGTTTGCACACAAGCACAAGGCGAACAGGCGACGAAGGCGAATGGACGACCGGCGGAAATCAAACAGGCAACGGCTTCTCTCGGAGAGGGAAACAGCGCCACGGAGTCGGCGGTTCGTTACACATATGAATTCGCTCAGCCCGAGTTTTACGTCCGCCATATCGTAGTTGAGCACGACGGCGCGGGGCGCGGCAAAGTTTCCTTTGAGCGCAAGGCAGATCGGGAAACTTTAACCGACCCGCTCGAACTTTCCCCAACAGCGCTCGGGCGCATCACAGCTTTGTGGAACGCGCTTCGCTTTCTTGAGTCTAATACTAATTACCAATCAAGCAAACAGTTTCCACATCTCGGGACAATGCGTTTAGCAATGCGCGGTGGCGGACGCGAGCGCATTGCGGAGTTTAACTGGACAAAGGACCCGGATGCTTCTGCGTTGGTAAACGAATATCGACGCATCGTCGATCAAGCATTGTTCGTCTTTGACATCGCACTAGCCAGGCAAAATCAACCGCTCGAAACACCCAAGATTCTAAAACGCCTCGATACACTTCTCGCGCGTGGTGCTCTTTCCGACCCGCAGCAGCTTATCCCGCTGTTGGGTGACATTCAAACAGACGAACGCCTGCCGTTAATTGCGCGCAATCACGCCGGACGCTTGTTAAAAAAATTAAATAAGTAGAACGGATAGAGCAGCGTCGGAAGTCCAAAGGCGGCAGTTTGCTCCATGCGGGCATCGTTGACCCGACGCCGCTCTCCGACGCAGCAAGCGGAGTGATCTCGCTGGGGCGCAGCAACTCGTGGGGTGCAGGCATCTCGGCGGGCATCCTAGCACTGGTCTTGGGCGACCTCGCCAAAGCGGGCAAGCTGAAGAAGTTCGTGACAACCCCCGGGGCATGGGGTCGATGTGGTGGACATACGCTTGAAAAGCACATAGATAAATCGGAAGCATGCCTTATGTACCAGCCGAAGACCGGCAAGCGCCTGCCGTGAGGCACACGGGGATGGTACTGGAGATACGGCGCGATCCGATAACCTACGCGGCACTCAAACTGCCCTCGATGCCTGCGAACGGAACGCTCTATGCTATACTGCGCGGCTAATTTCACTCAACGAATACCGCATTATGTGTTCGATTGGGATTCATTGGAGAGTAGAGCGAATAAACACAGTGAGCAATGCTTTAGAGATCATTCCGCTCGGCGGCGTCGGCGAGTTCGGGATGAACTGCATGGCTTTACGCTATGCGGATGAAATTATTGTAATCGACGCCGGGATGGGGTTCCCGGAAGAGAGCGTCTACGGAGCTGATGTCGCCGTTCCCAATTTCGACTTCCTTGAAGATTATAAGGACGACCTGGCGGCCATCGTGCTGACGCACGGACACGAAGATCACCTGGGCGGACTGCCATACCTGCTTAAGAAGTTCAACCTTCCTGTTTACGCATCACGCTACACCGTTGCTTTAGCGGAAAGCAAACTAGAAGATCATAACCTGCTCGGCGATGTGTTGCTGCACCGGGTTGAGCCACGCGATACGGTCGAGATCGGTCAGCACTTTCAAATCGAGTTCATTCGCGTCTCGCACTCGTTGGTTGATTGCTTTGCGCTCGCTATCAAAACACCGGTTGGAACCATTATTCATACCGGCGACTACAAGGTTGACGAAACGCCGGTAATTGGTGAGCCGATTGACCTGCGCACGCTCAGGCGCTACGGACAAGAAGGCGTGCTGGCCCTGCTATCAGATTCAACTAACGCGACTGTCACCGGCCGAACGCCTTCGGAGCGCGCGGTCACGCCCGCCTTCGAGCAGTTGTTCGCGCAGGCTGAGGGACGGATCATCGTCGCCAGCTTTGCTTCTTCAATGCATCGCATACAGATCGTCTTAGACGTTGCACAGCAATTCAATCGCCGCGTGTGCATGTTGGGCCGTTCGATGCAGAAGAACATGGAGATTGCCGACCGGCTCGGCTACCTGGACATCCCTGACGGATTGCTTGTGTCTCTGAACGAAGCAAAGCATTCAAGACGCAGCGAGATTGTCTTCCTCGTGACGGGTTCACAGGGGGAGCCGCGCGCCGTGCTGGCCCAGATGGCGACCAACTCGTATAAGGGACTCGCTATTGAGGAAGGCGACACAGTCGTCTTTTCGGCGCGCATCATTCCGGGAAACGAGCACACTATCTCACGCCTGGTCGGCGACATCTACAAACGCGGCGGAAACATCATCGACGAAAGACGACGCATGGTTCACGTCAGCGGGCACGCTTCGCAGGAAGACATCAAAATCATGGTCGAAGCTGTACGCCCGAAGTACGTTGTGCCGATCCACGGCGAGTACCTAATGCTCTACCGCCACAAGGAGTTCGTCAAAAACCATCTCGGTTACAGCGGTGAGAACGTGATCTTGATCGAGAACGGTGACGTCCTAGAATTTGACGGCGAGCGCGCCAGAGTCGTTGAGAAGCACGAGATCGGGCGCACGTTTATTGACGAATCAGGGTTCGAGGAGATTGCGGGCGAAACCGTGCGCGAGCGCAAGCAATTGGCTTACGACGGCGTTGTCGCACCCGTGATTACAATGGACGAAAAAACCGGCACGCTCGAAGTGCCGCCGGAGATCGTTGCGCGAGGGCTGATCGGCCTAAATGGCTCTAAGAGTTTGATGCGAGACATGCAGCGCGTCGTCGTTGAAACGGTGGAAGGTGCGACCCAGGCCGAGCGGCGCGATACGACTCTGCTCAAAGAACGGGTTCGCCTCGAACTAAAACGGTTCATCCAAAAACAGACCGGCGCGCGACCAGTGATCATGCCGGTGGTGGTCCAAATATAGCCACAGAGGCATAGAACCACAGAGTAGATTGGAAATAGATAAGGCGAACAAGACTCTTCTCATTCTCTTTAGCTTTTTTGTCTGTATTAATCTCTGTGCCTCCGTGGCAATCTATCCTGGGAGGATGCGCGTGACAGATAAAGCAGAGCAGGGAAGCAAGGTTGATGAGTTGCTACGTCGAACTAGGGTGGAGGTTGCGACGGGCATCTACTGCCTTGTCGGTATGCGTCACGAAGATTGGACGCGCGTGCTTGAAAACCCGGAACTGAGTCCGCGCCGTGATGCCTCTTTCATGCTACTGCGTGACAAGCATGAGGTGACGCTTTTGCTTGAGGAAGAAGATTGGCAGGCAATGCGTTACGCTGCGCGCGACGCACGCGTCGAAAAGGATTTTCGTTTGGTGACGTTTGACATTGAATTGGAATGGGATGTGGTTGGGTACTTGCGGCGCGTAACTGAAATCCTTGCTGAAGCCAATGTGCCGGTCGGCGCACTCTCAGCCTTTTCGCGTGATCATTTACTTATCAAACAAGATAATCTCGCCGGAGCTTTACGCGCGCTCGGCCGACACGTCGCAGAGCTGTGCTAAAACCACAAACGGCAAACCGCTGAAATCTATAAGCGCCATCCCCCGCAGGCGCTTTTTGAGTCCTCACAAAAGACAGATCCACCGAACAACTTATGACCCTTCTTCAAGCTATCATCCTCGGAATTGTGCAAGGACTGACAGAGTTCATCCCCATCAGTTCAACCGCCCATCTGATATTTGCTAGCCGCTTAACGGAACTTTACGAAGGCGCCTCGCAGACGCTTCGCGCTGAACAAACTACGGCTACCATCGCCATCATTCAACTCGGCACGCTGCTCGCAGTCTTCGTTTATTTTGCCCGCGACATCTGGGCGATCACGGCTGGCTTCCTACGTGATCATTGGGCGCTGCTTCGCGGAACACAAACCGCCCCGCGAGGGGGTGAATCGAACGCCCGCGCTTCCGGTTTCTTTAACCGTTTGTCGCCTGAAGCTCGGCTCGGCTGGCTGGTAATCATCGGTTCGATTCCCATCGGCGTCATCGGACTTCTTTTCAAAGATGAGATTGAAGGAACGTTCACCAAAAATTTGTGGGTGATTGCCACGATGCTTGTGGTCGTGGCGCTGTTGTTATTAGCTGCCGAGAAAATCGGCAGACGCGAGCGAGAGATGACAAACCTCGGACTGCGTGATGCCTTGGCGGTCGGCCTGGCGCAGGTGCTCGCGCTGATTCCCGGTGCGAGCCGTTCGGGTTCGACGATGATGGGCGGATTGCTCGTCGGAGAGACGCGCGAAACCGCTGCGAGGTTTTCGTTTCTACTATCGATTCCGGCAATTACTGCGAGCGGTCTGCTCGAAATCAAAGAAGCGGTGACGAAACTCCCGGAGGGAAGTTTCCTCCCACTTGTGGTTGCGACCGTCGTTTCAGGCGTGGTCGGTTATGCATCAATCTGGTTTCTGCTGCGTTTCTTGCGGACGCACTCGACGGGCATCTTCATCG
>JACCTF010000620.1 GCA_013812565.1 Pyrinomonadaceae bacterium
GGCGGTACTCCGAAGCCTTCACGCGCCGCAACTTGTCAGACTCTTTGTAATTCAGCCGTTGCTTCAATTCGCTTTCAACTTCATCACGGTAACGCGCGCCGTCAATCAACCCGGCTTCTTGCGCTTGCTTGGCATTAAGCGGGGCGTTGTCGATGAGCGTACGCACATCTTCAGAAGAGCGTTTGCGCGCCGTGGCGATCGTGTCAACGTAGCGATCAAAGCGATCATCAAGCAACGCGTTGAGGACTTCGCGATGCGCCTCTGACATTCCTTTGCGCGTGTACTGATCAGGCGCGTTTTTGTATTTGCCTATTTGATAAAAGTCCGGGAAGATGCCGAGTTTATCGAGCGAGCCGCGGAAGAACATCACCTCCGAGGCAAGGCCGTTGACCATAAGCTCGCCTACCGGCGCGACGTAGATGCGATCACAGGCGGTCGCGATGTAATACTCTTTGTTCCCGCCAAACTCCATATAGGCGTAGACGGGTTTGCTCGACGAGCGAAAGTCAGCAATCGCGTCGCGCAGTTCGTCAGCCTTCCCCCATCCGATGCCAGGGAAATCTATATCCAGCAAGATAGCGCTGATGCGTTTATCGACTTTCGCTTTGCGAAGTTGAGTCAAAAGACTCGTGAACGATTGGGTCTCGCGTCCGAACAACCGGTTAGCGAGCGGATCTTCAGGCGCGTAATCCGGCAGCGCGCCTTCGACGCGCAGTTCGAGCACGCTATTGTTAGCAATCGCGGGCGCGTTATCGCGCAGCGCCGCAAAGAGCAACGCGATGCCAGCCGCGACAACCAGCAGCAGCACAAGGACGATTCCTGAAACGATCAAAACGATTTTGCGTGTACGTGACATTGCCATAATAATTTAATGCAGACGAAAGATCTTTTGGTAACTACCGAGCGCTACCGCGAGCGCCTGAAGGTCGCATGTAGGTACGCGCCGGAAGGAGAAAAGGTTTTGTAAAGTACAGAAGGCGGTAAGCAGAAGGCAGTCAAGAGATTCTTACTGCCTTCTGCCTTCTGCTTACTGCCTACTTGCTCTTAACGATCCAGCCACCGCCCAGCACTTCTTCATCCTGGTAAAAGACCGTCGCTTGTCCGGGCGTGATGGCGCGCTGCGGTTCGTCGAACACGACATGAAAGCGCTTTGCGCCTGTCGGCTCAATGGTCGCGAGCGCAGGCGTGTGACGGTAGCGCACCCTGATCTCTGCACGCACCGGAGCCGCAGGCTCATCGAACGCGACCCAGTTGACGCCCGCAGCAGTGAACTCACGGCTCCCAAGTTCTTCCTCACTGCCTACGACCACGCGGTTTTGTCCGGCGTTGACTGAGAGGACGTAGAGCGGTCGTGGGTGTGCGACACGAATGCCGCGCCGCTGACCGACGGTGTAGCGATGGATGCCGTCGTGCGTGCCCAAGACTTCTCCTCGCGAGTTGACGATCTCCCCTCGATCCGGCAAACGCGTTTGTTCGCCTTCAGCTTCAAGGTAGCGGTCGATAAAGCTCGCATAGTTGCCGTCCGGCACAAAGCAGATCTCCTGTGACTCGGCCTTTTCGGCAACCGCGAGATCGTGTCGGCGGGCAACTTCCCGCACCTCTGCCTTCGACATCCCGCCGAGCGGAAACAGAGAGCGCGCGAGTTGCGCTTGCGTCAGCTCCCACAAAAAGTACGATTGATCCTTCCGCCCATCGAGTCCGCGCAGCAACCGGTAGCGCCCGGCTTCCCCGTCAAAGCGAACGCGCGCGTAGTGACCCGTCGCCACCTTCTCACAACCGAGGCTCTGCGCCAACCGATCAAGCGAAGCGAACTTCAAGCGGCTGTTGCACGACACACACGGGATCGGCGTTTCACCATTCAAGTAGCTCGTGACAAAAGGTTGAACCACGTCGCGCTCGAAGTCGCGTTCAAGGTTGAGCACATAGAAAGGAAACCCTAAATCCTCGGCGACGCGTCGGGCATCGTAGATGTCATCAAGCGAACAGCAACGCGAAGGCATCGGCTCGCCGTCGGCGTCCACACTCAACCCACGACGCTGATTCCACAACTGCATCGCGAAACCGACAAGCTCATGCCCGGCCTCCTTCAAGATAGCGGCCGCCGTGGAAGAGTCCACCCCGCCGCTCATTGCCACTGCGATCTTCATAAATCTCCGAAAAGTAACAAGTGACAAATAAACAGTGACAAGATGAATTCAGTTCTTTCTTGTTACTCGTCACTGTTCACTTGTCACTAATAGTAAGTTTGCCGCTCGTTTGCGGCGGGTGTTAAGATGCCTTTCACATCGACCAAAGCTGCCCCACGGACAACGCATAAAG